>SKVX01000432.1 GCA_007129225.1 Halomonas sp. | reverse complement strand
TCCAGCAGCGGGACGGCGTTGGCCTGGGCGAAGTCCTCGAACTGAAGCAGCACGTTGGGCCAGCGACGCTTCACCGCGTCGATGAACGACGCGATGAAGGCATCGTACTCCTCCTGGGAGATGCGCGGGTGTCGCCACCCCATGTACATGGGATCATCCAGCAGCGCCTGATTGTTGGTGCCCACATCGAGCATGATCGGCAGCGTATAGGCGGGGCTGATGCCGCCACAGGCGGTATAGAGCGCCAGCTTGCCGATGGGAATGCCCATGCCACCGATACCCTGATCGCCGAGACCCAGGATCCGCTCGCCATCGGTGACGACGATGACCTTGACCCTGTCCTTGGTGGCGCTGCGCAGGATGTCATCCATTCGCTCCCGGTCCGGGTAGGCAATGAAGAGCCCCCGGTGGTTGCGATAGATATTGGAGAACTCTTCACAGGCCTGCCCCACCGTCGGGGTGTAGATGATCGGCAGCATCTCCTCGAGGTGTTCGGAGACCAGGCGGTAGTAGAGGGTCTCGTTGTCGTCCTGGATGGCCCGCAGGTGAATATGGCGATCCAGGTCGCTGTGACACTGCCGATACTGCAGATAGGCTCGCTCGGCCTGCTCCTCGATGGACTCCACGTTCTGCGGCAGCAGGCCGATGAGGTTGAACTCGAGCCGCTCTTCCCGGGTGAAGGCGCTGCCCTTGTTGAGCAGCGGCATCTCGAGCAACGAAGGGCCGGCATAGGGAATATAGAGTGGGCGTCTTGGTTCGGTGGTCATCTGTGATCTCGATGCGTTGACTGGAATCCGGGCGATGGGCGCTCTAACGGCGCCTTGTCGCCAACTTTATCATGCCCGGACCGTAACGGCGCCCGGCTCAGCTCCCCTTGACCCGTGCCGGCTGGCTCGGCCCACCGGCAAAGAAGAAGGGCCGCAGCCTGACCCCCAGCATGTTGCCGGCGAAACCGGCCACCAGCCACACCCAGCCGTGCAGGCTGCCCGAGGCGATGCCGCTGAAATAGGCGCCGATGTTGCAGCCGAAGGCGAGTCGAGCCCCGTAGCCAAGCATCAGCCCGCCAATGACTGCGGCGACCAGGGACCTCGGTGGAATACGAAAGCTGGGGGCGAAGCGACCCGCAAGAGTGGCCGCCATCATCGCGCCGAGGATGATGCCCACGTTCATCACCGTGGTGATATCGCTCCATACGCTGGCCTGCAGCGCCGCCGCATTGCCGGGCGCCTGCCAGTACCCCCACTGGCTCACGTCGCCGCCCAGCAGCTCATAGCCCTTGGCTCCCCACAGGGCGAAGGCCGAGGTGATGCCCCAGGGACGCCCGGCCAGAGCCAGGGTGGCGAAATTGAGTAGCGCCAGCGCTACCGCCCCTAGCAGCAGCGGCCAGGGGCCGGTGAGCCAACGACGCTCGCTCAGGTTGACCCGCGGCGCCTCTTCCAGCTGACCATGCCGGCGCTTCTCCATGAACACGGTGAACGCGGCGATGGCTCCGAACAGCGCCAGACTCACGGCAATGCCGCCACCGGCACCGAAGGTCTGTACCAGGGAAACCGGCTGTATGGCCGGAAGCCCCATCCACCAGGAGAAGTGTGCGGTGCCGATCACTGAGCCGACGATGAAGAACAGCAAGGTGATCATCATCCGGGCATTGCCGCCGCCGGCGGTGAACAGCGTGCCCGAAGCGCAGCCCCCGCCCAGCTGCATGCCGATGCCGAACAGGAAAGCCCCCACCACCACCGATACGCCGATCGGGGCAACGAAGCCGTAGACGCTCTGGCCCCACAGGCTGCCGGCACCTAGCGCAGGGAAGAACAGCACCACGGCGATGGCCAGCATCACCATCTGCGCCCGCAGCCCGCGGCCACGGCGCTCGCTGATGAAGACCCGCCAGGCGGCGGTGAAGCCGAAGGCGGCATGGTAGAGCGCCACACCCAGGGCCGCCCCCACCACCATCAGCAGGCCGATTCTTGCCTCGAAGGCAATACCTACCGCCAGCGCACCGGCCAGCAGCGCCAAGACCAGTACCTGAGAAACGATCAGCGGTCTCGCCGCCTCCAGCGTCGGGTTCATTCGATGACTCCCTTGATTGGTATCGCCCAATGGCTCAGGAAAGGATAGGTATTCGCGAACACTCAGACTTGATAAGCCTAGCCGCTCTGCCTGGACGGTGACAGTGCGCCGGGAACCATGAGGGCGCCTAGATGGCGCCCTCATGGTAGTACTGGTGGCGAGGCACTATCAGACGAAGCGGCCAAGCCCCGCAGCATGACGCAGGTGATCCATGAACGGTGCGGCCTCGGCACGCGCCCGCTCCGCCCCCTTGAGCAGCACCCGCTCGATATGCCCGGGATCCTCCATCAGTGCCAGGTAACGCTCCCGGGGTTCACGCAGCTGTTCGTTGAGCATCTCGAACAGTCGGTTCTTCGCCTCGCCCCAGCCGATACCGGCCTGGTACTCGGCGCGCATGGCCGTGGTCTCTTCGGCGCTGGCGAAGGCCGAGTAGATCTGGAACAGGGTGCAGGTGTCCGGATCCTTGGGTTCACCAGGCTCCAGCGAGTTGGTCTTGATCTTGCGCACCAGCTTGAGCAGCTTCTTCTCGGCGACGAAGAGCGGAATGGTGTTGTTGTAGCTCTTGGACATCTTGCGCCCGTCGAGGCCGTTCAGCG
>SKVX01000014.1 GCA_007129225.1 Halomonas sp. | reverse complement strand
GAGCAGGAGCTGCGCAAGGCCGGCATCAAGCCCAACATCATGATCGACTGCTCCCACGCCAACTCCAACAAGGACCCGGCGCTGCAGCCATTGGTCATGGAGAACGTCACCAACCAGATTCTGGAGGGCAATCGTTCGATCATGGGCCTGATGGTGGAGTCCCATATCGGCTGGGGCAGCCAGAAGATTCTCGACGATCACAGTCAGATGCAATACGGCGTTTCGGTAACCGACGCCTGTATCGACTGGGACACCACCGAGGAGGCCATGAACCGAATGGCCACGAAACTGAAGTCGGTCCTCGGCTCCCGTTGCGACACCTGACCCCAGTCGTGACTCGCCAATGCCGGCAGGCCCGCCTTCCACGGCGGGCCTGCTGCATGAGGGCCTTACTTGTCTTCCGTCGTACCCGCCCTGTCACACGCCTTCTGTCACGCCGTCGATCTCGCGCACGAAAGGCGGTAGCGCATCGAGCAATGCCCTTCCGTAGCGGCGCGTCAGCACCCGGCGATCCAGCAGGGTAATGCGCCCCTGATCGGCCTCCTTGCGAATCAACCGCCCGCAGGCCTGCACCAGCTTGATCGAGGCATCGGGAACGCTGATGCGCATGAAGGGGTTGCCTCCCTGGCTCTCGATCCACTCCGCCAGGGTCGCGCCGACCGGGTCGTCGGGCACGGCAAATGGCAGCCGGGTGATCACCACATGTGTCAGGTAGTCGCCGGGCAGATCGATGCCTTCGGCAAAGCTCGCCAGACCGAAGATTATACTGCCCTTGCCGGCGTCCACCCGGGCCCGGTGCCTCTCGATCAATTCACGCTTGGGCAGCCGATCCTGGGCCAGCACCCGCTCCCGCTGTGCAGACGGCAAGGCCTTCTCGACGGCGCGCAGCTGCGCCCGCGACGAGAACAGCATCAACACCGCCTCATCGGCACCAAGGTCGCCGACAAAATCGATGATGGCCCGCTCGTGCCCCTCGCGGTCCGCCGGGTCCACCGCCTCCCTGGGCACGCTAAGCACCGCCCGTGAATAATCGAACGGGCTGGGCAATCGCTGGTAGCGATAACGGTTCGCCAGGCCCGCACGCTCCTGCAGCCGTTCGAAACGCCCCAGCGCGGTGAGGGTCGCCGAGGTCACCACGGCGCCGTAGCAGCTCCCCCATAGCGTCCTGGCCAGGGTGGGTGCAGCCGAGACGGGGCTGGCCGAGAAGATGAGTTCCGGGTCGCCGCCGAAGCGCTCCAACGTCATCCAGCGGGCTTGCGGCGCCTCGCCGCCGGTATCGGCTTCGGAATAGGCCTGCCAGAGCCCATGAGCCTCCAGTGCACGGCCGTGCAACAGTGCCATCAGCGGCAGCCACGCCTCGGCCTGTTCGCGCGCAAGGCCCGTGTGCTTGTCCGGATCGAGGCTCTCTCGCAGGATATCGCTCAGGGTCTCCAGGGTCCGTGCCAGCTCGGCGAAGGCGGTCAACAAGGTGCCGGCATGTTCCCGCAACCCATCCGGCACCCGCCCCATTTCGAAGCGGTGCTGAAGAGTCTCCTCGCCATCAGCCAACCCATGTGGGCGGCCGGCAAGCTGGTGCCCCAGGGAGAACGCCTCACCCAGGCGAGGCTCCAGTGCCGCAATGGCTTCCGGGAGCGTGCCCAGCAACCTAGCCACGGTGGGCTGCACGGCCAGCGCCTGGTTGAGTTCGGTAAGGGACTTCTTCAGGCTGCCGAGCCAGCGTAGCGAACCACCCACACCAACACGATGGGCGAAGTGGTTGAGCGCCTTGTCCGGCAGGTGATGGCCCTCATCGAAGACATAGATGCAGTCGCCGGGTGGCGGCAGCACGACACCGCCGCCCAGGGACAGATCGGCCAGCACCAGGTCGTGGTTGGCTACAACCACATCGGCCGTCTCCAGATCACGGCGCGCCCGGAAGAAGGCGCAGGCGGCGAAGTGTCCACAGCGCCGGTTGGTGCACTGCCGGTGATCGATGGTCAGGCGACGCCAGTCGGCGTCATCGATCGATTCGGACCAGCTCTCACGGTCGCCTTCCCAACTGCCGCTACCGTAGGCATCGGCCATGTCGCGAACCAGGGCCTGGAAATTGTCGCCGGACTCCTGAACCAGGCTCTGCTCGAACATCGACAGGGTCGGGTTGCCGGTCACGCCGTCCAGCTCCTGCTCGAGGCGAGCCACGCACAGGTAACGACCGCGCCCCTTGGCCAGGGCGTAGTGGAAATCCAGGCCACTGTGGGCCTTGAGGGCGGGAAGATCCTGATGCAGCACCTGCTCTTGCAACGCCACAGTGGCGGTAGCGATGACCAGACGCTTGCCACGGGCCTTGGCCACCGGCAACGCCGCCAGCAGGTAGGCCAGGGTCTTGCCGGTACCGGTACCGGCCTCGAGCACGCAGACATGCTCATCGGAGATGCGCTTGCCCGAGTCGTCGGCCACGATGCCGCTCAGCGTGCGCGCGATCTCGGCAATCATCAACCGCTGGCCGTAGCGTGGCGTTAGCCCCTGGGCCTCCAGCACGCGACGATAGGCGGCCTGTATCTCGCCCTTGAGGGCCTCGTCCAGCATGGCCTCACTCTCTAGAGAACTTTGAGGAGAATGGCTTGAGCCCATCGGCCCTTAAGCGACTGCCTGGGAAACGCCTAGCGGTGGCGGCGGCTTCGGCGCCGTCGACAGGTTTACGAGGAGGCGCTGTGAACCCTTCCCTGGGCGCTACTTTTGCCATCCCTGGCAAAAGACCTCCTCTTCAACCTGTCCCCGGCTCCTCGCGGCGAGGGTAGCCGGCGTTACAGCAGCCCCTCGGGCGGATGCTCGCAAGGCAGCTTGCCGTTGATGTAGCGCTCGATCTCGGGCAGCGAGAAGGCATCCTCTTCGCCGACGAAACTGATCGACACCCCGTTGGCACCGGCGCGGCCGGTACGGCCGATACGGTGCACATAGTCTTCCGGGTCTTCCGGCAGGGTGTAATTGATCACGTGGCTGACATCCTCGATATGGATGCCGCGGCCCGCCACGTCGGTGGCCACCAGCACCTGGATCTCCCCTTCGCGGAAGCTCTCCAGCGTCTTGATGCGCTGATTCTGGGGCACGTCACCGGAGAGCATGGCCGCATTGATGCCTGCCTTCCTGAGCAGCTCGTCGAGCTTGCGCACCAGGTCGCGGCGGTTGCCGAATACCATCACCCGGTCAAAGCTCTCCTGGCGCAGCAGGTTGACCAGCAGTCGCTGCTTGTCATCGTCGCTGACCATGTAGACACGCTGATCGATGTTGGCGGCGTTCTCCACCGTCACCTCGATCTCGACGTGCGCCGGCTCATGGGTCCACTGGCTGGCCAGGTTGAGGATGTCCTGGGAGAAGGTGGCCGAAAACAGGAAGGTCTGGCGCTCCTCCTTCTTAGGCGTATGCCGGATGATGCGCTTGACGTCGGGAATGAAACCCATCGACAACATGCGGTCCGCCTCGTCGAGCACCAGCACCTCGACCTGGGTCAGGTCGACGTCGCGCTTCTCGTGGAAGTCCAGCAGCCGGCCGGGCGTCGCCACCAGGATATCCACCTTGCGCCCCAGGGCGTCGCGCTGCTTCTGGTAGTCCATGCCGCCGACTACGCTTGCCACGTTGAGTGACGTGAAACGCGCCAGGGCCTTGGCGTCCTTCTCGATCTGCAGTGCCAGTTCGCGGGTCGGTGCCACGATCAGGGCACGCGGCGCACCGACCTTCTGGGCGTTCGGCTCCTCCTCCTCGAGGAAGTAGGCCAGGATCGAGATCAGGAAGGCCGCGGTCTTGCCGGTACCGGTCTGGGCCTTGCCGACGATGTCGCCACCCAGCAGGGTCTGGCTGAGCGCCTCCGCCTGGATCGGGGTGCAGTACTCGAACCCCAGGGCATGGATGGCTCGCATCAGCGGCAGTGGCAGATCGAAGTCGTGAAAGCGCCACTTGCCCGCCTCGACAGGCACCTGGAACTGGCGAAGATCCCAGTTCGATTGGCGGCGGCGCGGCTTGCGACGACGACGCTTGGGCTTGCGGTTCTCGGCCGGTGCTGTGGTCTGTTCCGACTCGCTCATAGGCTCTGTATCTTGTCCGTTGCAATGGGTGAGGGCTCATACAGCCGCATATTGTACCAGCCTATGGCGATGAGGGCGCGCCTGGCACAATGGACTGATAGAATAACGGTCCATGTCCTTCTTCGACACCCAATGGAGTCCGGCCCGATGACACGCCGCAAGAAGACCCGCTCGCTGGCCGACAAGGTGACTATCCGCACCGGCAAGCGCAAGGATTTCAAGAAGTGGCGCCACGAGAATCCCGACCAGGTGACCTCGTCGCGTCGCTTCACACAAAAGAAGCGTCAGCAGCGTAAGCTGCAGGCGGCACGCAAGCAGGCCCGCCAGGAAACGGGACAAACCATTGCCATCCACCCCGAGAACCGCGGGGAGTCGCCGGAGTAATGCGCCTGGTATCCTTCAACATCAATGGATTGCGCGCCAGGCTACACCAGCTCGAAGCGTTGATCGAGGCTCATGCCCCGGCCGTGATCGGTCTGCAGGAAACCAAGGTCCATGACGACGAGTTTCCCCGCGAGGCGGTCGAGGCCATGGGCTATCGCGTCTACTTCCATGGCCAGAAGGGACACTACGGTGTGGCCCTGATGTGCCACAAGGAACAATGCCCCGGCGAGCCCGAAGCCGTCTACTACGGTTTTGACGATGACGACGAGCAGGCCCAGCGCCGCATGATCGGGGTCAAGCTTCGCACCACCGATGGCGAGACGCTGACGGTATGGAACGGCTACTTTCCCCAGGGCGAGAATGTCGACCACCCCACCAAGTTTCCGATCAAGCGACAGTTCTATGAGCGCCTGGCCCGACTGCTGACGGAGAGCCATCGTCCCGATGAACGGCTGGTCATCATGGGGGATTTCAACATCTCCCCCGCCGATATCGATATCGGCATCGGCGAGCCCAACCGCAAGCGCTGGCTGCGCGAAGGCAAGACCAGCTTCCAGCCGGTGGAGCGGGAGTGGCTCGACGGCATCAAGGCATGGGGGCTGACCGACAGCTACCGGCTGCACTACCCCGACGTGGACGACCGCTTCAGCTGGTTCGACTACCGATCACGCGGCTTCGAACGCGAGCCGAAGCGCGGCCTGCGCATCGACCATATCCTGGTCACGTCACCGCTGGCCGAGCGCGTGCGTGACGCCGGCATCGATTACGAACTGCGCGGCATCGAGCGGCCCTCGGATCACGCGCCGGTATGGACCGAACTCGAGCTCTGAAGCCACACAGGCGATCCGACGAATCATGGCACGGAGTGTCATGACATTACCTCAACTGGAACTCGAGGCGCTGCCGAGCGCGGCGCACCCCATTGGCCGATTCGAACCGCCAGCGTGCCACGGCCTGCTCGGCCGCCGAATCGAAGACGTTACGCGGCTGCGCCTCGGTCACCCGGATCGACGAACGATCGACGCTGCCGTCGGGGCGAATGAGGAACTGCAGCTCCACATGCCCTTCCAGTCCACGCCGCTGGGCACGCGGCGGGTACTCCGGCAGCACGCGACTGGTCGGGGTTATCTGGCCGACATCCACCGGGCTCTGCTCGGCCGGCTCGGTTGCCGGGGCAGGGGCGGCGCTGGATACCGCTGAGGGGCTCGGCTCAGGCGTCGGCTGGGGAGCCGGCGCCGGCTCGAGAGCCGGTTCGAGCCGGGGCTCCGGTGTCGGTTCAGGCGGTGGTTCAGGCGGTGGGTCAGGCTGCACCTCGGCCAACTCGGGTAGGCTGCTGTCGTGCTCCAGCGTCTCCACCAGTTCGGCCGGCAGTTCCGGCTCGGGCATGGCAATAGTGCTTTCCAACGGGGGCAGCGGTTCCGGCTCAGGCGGAGGGGCCGTTTCCGCCTGAGGCGGCGGCTCAGGGCTAGGCTCAACCACCGCTTCCTGCTCGTTCTGTATTGGTGGCTCAGGCGCCTCGACCAGGCTCATGGTCATGGTCACATCGAGCACGTCGAACGCCTCCTCCGGCGGCGTTACCAGCAGCGCCAGCAGCCAGAACAGCAACAGCGCGAGAGCTGCGCCACCTAGCGAGGAGAAGGCTATTCGGATCATGACCGGCTCCGGCTGGCGGCAACCGCCATCTGCTCCACGCCGGACTCACGAATGCGATCCATCACTTCTATCAGCAGGCCGGTAGTGGAATCGCGGTCGGCCTGGATCACCACCGAGCCGTCCTCGCTCACCAGTCCGGCGACCTCGGCACCGACACGGTGCAGGTCCACCGCGCGACCGTCGACCCACACCGCCCCTTCCGGCGTGATGGCGACCATCACCTGGGCATCGGGCCGAGGCGTAGCGGCACTGGTTTCGGGCCGCTCGATCTCCACCCCGCTCTCCTTGATGAAGCTGGTGGTAACAATGAAGAAAATCAGCATGATGAAGACGACGTCCAGCATCGGCGTCAGGTTGACTTCGCTGGCTTCGCCGTCGTCGGCGCCAAGGCGGCGTCTACGCATCGTTGTCCTCCACGGCGCGGGCCAGGCGGTCGTGCAACCGCTGGTCCTCGCGTCGAATGATCTGCTCGAGGCGGCTGGTGAAAAGCAGCCCCACCACAGCCACCGCCATGCCGGCCAAGGTCGGCAGAGTAGCCCGTGCCACGCCATCGGCCATGGCCCGGGCCTGGCTGGTATCGGTCATCGCCAGGCTATCGAAGACGGCGATCATGCCGGTCACGGTACCCAGCAGGCCAAGCAGCGGGCACAGTGCCACCAGTAGCTTGAGCCAGGGCAGCGGACGACGCAGGCGCCAAATCAGCTCTCGCGCCCAGACCTCTCGCAGGGTCAGCGCACTCCAGCTGAGGTGGTCACGGCGCGCCGCCCAGCGCGAGATCAGGCTTCGCCTCGCCCGGCGGTAGGTGATTCGGAAATACCACACCCTCTCCAGCGCCAGACTGAACAGCAGCATCGCCACCAGGGCGATGACGACCAGCACTGAGCCGCCCGCCTCGACCAGCCCCTCGAGCGGTTCAAGCCAGAGCGGCATCGCGACGCGCGCTCCCGGTAACGCCATCTGGCTCGTCTTGCGGACGGTGCTCAAGCTGCTCGGCCAGAGCGGCACTCGCCTGCCCTTCCACTAACCCGGCCAGGTGTCGACTGCGACCGGCAAGCGCGGTGTAGGCAAACAAGAGCGGCACGGCGGTGATCAGCCCCAGCACGGTGGTCACCAGCGCCTGGCTGATACCGCCGGCCATCAGCTGCGGGTCGCCGGTACCGAACACGGTGATCGCCTGGAAGGTCACGATCATTCCGGTCACGGTGCCCAGCAGACCCAGTAGCGGAGCCACCGCCGCCAGCAGCTTGACCAGTGGCTGACCGCGCTCGAGGCGTGGCAGCTCGGCCAGCACGGCCTCGTCGAGCCGCGCTTCCAGCGCTTCCGGAACGGGGTGATCCTGCAGCTTGCGGAAACGCTGCAGCACGCGCCCCAGCGGATTGTCCTCACGCAGGGTGGACAAATCGCGCAGCTGGCGGCGCATGGCCAGGCTCACCTTCAGCAGGTAGGCATATTGCAGCAGCGCCATCAGCAGGCCAATGGCACCGAGCCCCACCACCACGTAGCCCACCGCACCTCCCTGATGGAAGCGCTCAACCAGGCTCGGTCGCTGGGCCAACGCCGCCATCACCTGCCCCCGTGTCGGATCCAGCGCCAGTGAGCGTGACTCACCCGCATGAAACGCTGACAGTCTGGTGACCACTTCCCGGGGCGTACGCTCGACCACCGACAGCACGCCATCGTCGGCACCGCGGCGTAGCAGGTTGCCCTCGGTGAAGGCCGCAAAATCGCCCAGCCGCACCACCTCTCGCGGGGCAAGTTCGCCGCTGGCCGATGCTACCGGCGCCTCGAAACGGACGACCTTTGCCGTATCGAGGGTCAGTGCCACCAGGCGGTCGGCGAACGACTCCAGGTGACCGAGTTCGAGCACCTCGGCATCGTCCAGCCGTGGAGGCAAGTTGGTTCCCTCCATCACCAGCCAGCTGTCGGCCAGGCTATCGCGCAATTCACCGCTGTGGCGGACCAGCGAGGCCAGCACGGCTTCAAGGTCGTCGCCCTGCTCCTGCTGGCGGGCGTCGAGTTCGGCCTGGCGCGCGTTCAGCACCTGCGCCTCGGCCTGCAATTCGGCGTGGCGGGTTTCGGCTTGCTCATGGGCGGTGCGGGCCTCCTCGAGGGCGGCCTCCAGGGCATCGCGGTCCTCGAGCAGTTCGGCCAGCCGCGCCCGATCACGAGCCTCGGCGGCCTCGCGTTCGGCACGCAGGGAACCCAGCGGCTCTGTCTGGGCCTGGAGGCCCGGAGACAAGCTCACCAGCACCGCCAGCAGCAGCCCGACCGTGAAACGTGACAGACTCATGCGTCCTCCCCTCCGGCCCGTTCCAGCGGCTGCGAAATGGGCAGCGTGAGCAGCTCCGGCGCCCGACGATCACGTGCCATGCGCAGGCCATTACGCACTTCACGGCGCTGTGCCTCGTCGAGTGGCGCCCAACGGTCCTCATCGGCCTGCCATACCCCCCCGGCGCGCCCGTCCGGGCTGAGATAATAGAAGCCCACGCGACCCAGGCGCAGGTAATCGACCTCACGGCGAGAGTCTCCCTCACCGAGATAGCCACGCCAGGCATCCATTTCGCGCCCGTACGCCAGCTCGGCACGCCAGGTCTCGACGACCCGCTCCCAACGCTCGGCAGAAGAGAGCGCTTCGGTACTGGAGCGCAGGCTGGCGACGCGGGCCTGGCGCTCCTGGCGCAGGAAGGGCATGTCGTTTTCGACCCACTGATCGAGCCGCTCGACCAGGCGTTCCTGCAGCCGAGGCAGGGCCTCGCGAGTATCCGCCAGGGTGTCCAACGCCGCCTCGCGGCGATCCAAAGCTTCGGCCTGCCGCTCGAGCCTTGGTGCGAGTTCGTCGCTTTCCCGGGTCAGGCGGCGCTCGGCGCGCTCCAGCTCACGCAACTCATCGAGCATGGCCCGCGCCTCATCATCGGCGGCGTCGATGCGAGCCTGCAGCTCGGCCTGGCTGCGCTGGGCCTCTCTCATCTCACTTTGCAGCGAAGGGCCGGCAAACGCCGGCACGACCAGACCCAGCCAGATAAATGCCCACCAGAAGCATGGTTGGCGAAGCGTTCTCACGTGCGGACTCCCAGAGAATGACAACTGGAACAAGCATACCGCCCAGGCGGCAGTAGCGCATGACAATGACATAAATGATAAGCATTATCAAGAAGAGCCACTCCGCGGCCAGCGCCTACGTCAATGGCTAGGCTGATAGAAACGCATGGGATCGGCTAGTCACAACGCAATCGCCGCAGCCAAAGGCCGCGGCGATTGCGCTGGCTTATCATGCCAGTTTCAGGAAATGGCTTGCTGGTAGCGGCGCTCCACGTCCTCCCAGTTGACCACTTTGAAGAACGCCTCGACATAATCCGGCCGCTTGTTCTGGTACTTCAGGTAGTAGGCGTGCTCCCAGACATCCAGGCCCAGAACCGGCGTATTGCCATGCATCAGCGGGCTGTCCTGGTTGAGGGTGTTCTCGACCACCAGCTTCTTCTCCGGAGTCACGCTGAGCCAGGCCCAGCCGCTGCCGAAGCGTCCCAGTGCGGCTTTGGTGAAAGCCTCCTTGAAGCTGTCAAAGCCACCCAGCTCGCTGTCGATGGCCTGGGCCACCTTGCCCTGAGGCTCACCACCACCCTCTGGAGACATCATCTGCCAGAACTTGGAGTGGTTCGAGTGCCCCCCACCATTGTTGATGACCTCCTGCCGCTTCTCCTCAGGCACCCGGTTGATATTGGCCATCAGCTCATCCACCGGCATATCTTCCAGGCCGGTACCTTCCAGCGCGGCATTGAGCTTGTCCACATAGGTCTTGTGGTGACGCGAGTGGTGTATCTCCATGGTCATCGCATCGATATAGGGTTCCAGCGCATCATGGGCATAGGGAAGTTCAGGTAGTGTGTGCGGCATTGGTCAGCTCCTCCATGAAACAAATAAAACAGGGCCGAAGCCCGCTATTCATCCTTACAGCATGGCAAAGCCTCGCCGCTGTCGCTAATAGCATTTGTTACTGATTTGTATAGCCGAAACCCATGATCCTTTGCCCTGGAACGAACGAAGCCGGCTCCCTTGCGAGAACCGGCCTCTTCAGTGCCCAGCCAAGCCGTTACAGCTTGCTCTCGAGCTCCGGCAGAACCTCGAACAGGTCGCCGACCAATCCATAATCCGCGACCTGGAAGATCGGTGCCTCCTCGTCCTTGTTGATCGCCACGATCACCTTGGAGTCCTT
>SKVX01000355.1 GCA_007129225.1 Halomonas sp. | reverse complement strand
ACTATTGTCTAAGCCTGACAAACTAGATTGTTCCGGCCTGTAGGACGATGGTCTAGGTTATGCCGCAAAAGATGATCTTGTTATCCTGCCTCAACACCTCTTCGCGATGTGGGTGACGGCAGGGAGGCCTTGGAAGACCCGGTTGAAGAACCCGCTGCCGGACGGCTTGGAGTCCACTATTGTTCGTGTTTTCGTCCTTGCTGGTCCAGCCATAGCCCTGATCCACCTGAGTATAACGGCCGCACAACGAGGGCAGCAGCATGGTCGATGTCGATCTCTCTCAACCACCTTTTTCCTTTCTTGATGAAGAGGGGCGCGAACGCGTTCGCAGTGGCATCGACCTGGCCTATTTCGACCGTGATGAAATCATTCTCGAAACCGGTCAATCCGGTGAGTACGTCTTCATCATTCATAAGGGTGAAGTCGCCGAGCTGGATACCACCCTGCCCGGGGCGCGGGAACGGATCGGTCACTACACCGCAGGCGATCTCTTTGGTGCCATCAGCATCCTCAACGGCAAGAGCCGTTATCGCTTCCGCGCGGAGCAGGAAAGCCTGTGCTATCTGTTGCCGAAGAAGCTTTTTTTGCAGCTGTGCGACGAATTCCCTCCCTTCGCCGAATTCTTCCGCCAGACCCTGGCACACAAGGCACGCCTGTTAACCGAGCAGCGAGCCGAAGGCGGCGTGACCATGGCCGGTTTCATGCTCGCCAAGGTCAGCGAATGCATGCGTAAACCGCTTTGTGTCGGCCGGGAAGCCACCATTGCCGATGCGGTGACCACCCTGCATGACAGCCATGCCGATAGCCTGCTGGTCGAGGGCGATGAGGGAGCCGGTATGGTTACCAAGACCAACCTGCTCAATGCTCTGGTGCTGGAGGGGCGTGAACAGGTTAGCCCGGTACGTGAGGTCGCCAGCTTCGAGCTGGTCACGGTGGGTCCCGATCAATATCTGTTCGAGGTGTTGGTCAAGATGACGCGCTTCAAGGTGGAGCGGGTCGTGGTCATGGAGAATGAGCGGCCGACCGGGGTGGTGGAGCTGACCGATGTGCTCAGCTACTTCTCCAGCCGCAGCTATGTTGTCAGCCTTCAGGTGGAGCAGGCCGACAGCCTCGATGCACTGTTCCGGGCCAGCAGTCGCACGCCGGAGCTGGTGAAGGCGCTGATGGCCCAGGGAGTCAAGCTGCGCTTTGCCATGGGCCTGCTGGCGGCGCTCAATGGTCGCATCATGTCCAAGGCCTGGGGTTTTCTGATCGATGAGCGCTACCACGGCGATAGCTGCCTGATGGTGATGGGCAGTGAAGGGCGTGGCGAGCAGATTCTCAAGACCGACCAGGACAATGGGCTGATCCTCGCCGATGATCTCCACTGGCCGGATGTCCATGATCAGATGCAGCATTTCACGGAGACCCTTATCGAGCTGGGCTATCCGCCATGTCCCGGCAACATCATGGTATCCAACCCCGAATGGGTGGGGAGCGTGACCCAGTGGCATGAGCGCATCACACACTGGGCTCAAGCTCGTGACGGCGACAGTCTGATGAAACTCGCCATCATGCTCGATTCCCACGCTGTGGCCGGCAATCCGTCGCTTCTCGACAGGGTGCGCGAGTCGCTGTTCGACGCGTGCTCCCGGGATGAGATCTTTCTCTCCTACTTCGCACGCACCGCGTTGCGCTTCTCCACGCCGCTGACGCTATTCGGGTCGCTCAAGAAGCCCCAGCACGGCATCGACATCAAGAAGGGGGGCATCTTCCCCATCGTGCATGGCGTGCGAACCATGGCGCTGGAGCGACGAATAAAGCCGACCTCGACCCTGGAGCGCCTGGAGGCGCTGGCCGCCGATGGTCGCCTGGACGAGCGTGTTGCCGAGGATCTGTCAGAAGCGCTTTCTCTGTTTACCGAGCTGCGCCTCAAGCAGCAGCTGGAGCGCCTGGATGGCACTGCCGGCGATGCGAGCCCGGACCGGGTCGTCGTGCAGCAGCTGTCATCGCTCGAGCGAGACCTGCTGCGGGAGGCGCTGCATATCGTCAAGGATTTCAAGCAGAGCCTGTCACAGCGCTATCACCTGGAATACTCCTGAGGAGGCGTCGAGTATCGGGTGAGGCGCAGGCCAATAACACAGGCTAATAACAACAGGAGGTTACATGCTTAGAGCATTACGTCGGGCCAAGGATCGTCGCCGGCATGCCAACGGCGAGTATGGCTGGTTGTTCCATCCCTATACCGGTGACGAACTGGTCTCCATCGATTGTGAAACTACCGGCGTCGATACTCGCACGGCAGAGCCGGTGTCCATCGCCGCCGTTAAGGTGCGTGGTGACCGGGTGCTGGCCAGCGAATCGCTGGACCTGCGCCTTCGGCGGCCCGCTTCGCTCACGGGAGACTCCATTCGCATTCACGGTCTGCGCGGCATCGATCTGGATGACGGCGAGTGCCTCGATGAGGCGTTGGCGAAGCTGCTGAACTTTATCGGTAATCGGCCGTTATTGGGCTGGCACCTCGATTTCGACCTCGCCATACTCAACCGGCAGCTTCGCCCGCGTTTCGGTTTCGAACTGCCCAACAGCGGGATCGACGTGGCCCAGCTCTACCATCGTCAACTGCGACGCAGCGCCATGGAACCGGACCCGACGACGATTCGCTTCGATACAGTGGCTGAAGTGCTGGGTGT
>SKVX01000123.1 GCA_007129225.1 Halomonas sp. | reverse complement strand
TGCTTGCTATTCCCCAAGCCGGCATCGGCTCGATGCCCGAGACCTCATTCAAGAATAAGGAGTACGCATGAGAGCTGTCTTTCTCGATAGAGAGTCACTTGACCGCAACGACCTGGAGCTGGCAGCCGTGGAAGGCTCGGTCGAGGAACTCATTTCTTTCCCACAAACCACACCGGCTCAAGTAAAGGAGAGACTAAAGGATCAGGATATCGTCATCGTCAACAAGGTGGTACTGGATCGCGAAACCCTGGAGGCTCACACACCACGCTTGATCTGTGTCGTCGCCACCGGCGTCAACAATATCGATCTTGATGCCTGTCACGATCTGGATATCACCGTCTGCAATAGCCGGGGCTATGGCACCGATTCCGTGGCTCAGCACAGCCTCTGCTTGATGCTGGCGCTTTCCACCCGACTCCTCGATTACCACCAGGCCATCATGCGTGGCGACTGGCAGCGGAGCTCGCAATTCTGTCTGCTCGACTATCCCACTCAGGAACTCGCCGGGAAGACCCTGGTTATCGTCGGCCACGGCACCCTGGGGAGCCGTGTCGCCGATCTGGCCAAAGCCTTTGGCATGCATGTACGCATCGCTGCCAGACCAGGAAACACCGCCAGGGACGACAGGCAGCCCCTGAGCGAACTGCTCCCTGTCGCCGATGTGCTAAGCCTGCACTGCCCCCTGAACGAGGCCACCCAAGGCCTGATCGACAGCCCTGTACTGGGTGCCATGAAGCCGACCTCGCTCCTGATCAATACCGCCCGCGGGGGGCTGGTGAATGAAGCGGCACTGGCATCCGCCTTGCGTCATGGAGAGATCGGTGGCGCGGGGATCGATGTCGTGGATGGTGAGCCTCCTGCAGCCAACAACCCGCTGTTCACTAACGATATCCCCAATCTCATCGTGACCCCTCACAACGCCTGGGGCGCCAGGGAGGCTCGGCAGCGCGTTGTCGAGCAATTGGTCGAAAATATCCTGGGTTGGCAGCAAGGCCGGCCAATTCGAGTCGTCAACAACTAGACGGCCATACACAACGACACACTGCCCAGAATTGTCCAGTTATGTCCACCTGACTGGTAAAAGTCGACATCCTCAAACATCTCCGATAACAAAAAAAACGCTAACCAATTGATACGCAAGAGTTGGCATGAGAGTTGCCAGTAGTATTGATAAAGACTCGAAAACGTCATGCCGCGCTTATAACAATGACAAGGAGAATTTCCATGAAAGCAGCCGTGCTTCATGCCTACGACGAGAAGGTCGAACGCTCGGACCTGGTCAGCTATGAAGACTGGCCGGATCCCAAGATCGAGAAGGCCGATGATGTCATCGTCAGGATCGGTGGCGCCGGCGTGTGTCGCACCGACCTGCATATCATCGAAGGCATCTGGCGCGAACACTCTCCCATCGAGCTGCCCTTCGTCATGGGACATGAGAATGCCGGCTGGGTCGAAGAAGTCGGCCCCGGCGTGACCAGCGTCAAGCCGGGTGACGCGGTGATCTGCCACCCCCTGGCAACTAATGGCCACTGCCTGGCCTGCCGACGTGGCAACGACATGCATGCCGAGGAGAGCAGCTTCCCCGGCATCAACGCCCAGGGCGGTTACGCCGACTACCTGTATACCAACGAGCGGGCGCTGATAACGCTGCCTGGAAGCCTGGCCCCCAAGGACGTTGCACCCTACACCGATGCCGGCCTCACCGCCTACCACGCGGCGAAGAAGGCCGCCCAGCATCTGGTGCCCGGCCAGAAGGTGGTGGTGCTGGGGGTAGGCGGTCTCGGCCATATCGGCGTGCAGGTTCTGGCGGCGCTGTGCGGCGCCGAAATCATCGCCATCGATCGTGCCGAGAGTGCCCTGAAACTGGCTGAGGCCGGCGGTGCCCACCACGCCATCAAGGCCGATGGAGGTGAGGTCGACGCGGTGATGTCACTGACCAATGGCCACGGCGCCGAGGCCGTGCTCGATTTCGTCGGCGAGGGTGATGCAATCAGCAAGGGCCTCGCCATGACCCGAGCCAACGGCAGCTACTACGTGATCGGCTATGGCGGGAAGATCGAAATACCCACCATCGACTTGATCGTCACCGAGAAGAGCATCATCGGCAACCTGGTGGGCACCTATCCGGAGCTGGTCGAGCTGATGGCCCTGGCCGACCGTGGCGCCGTGGAACTGGCCACCCGCGAGTACGCCCTGAAAGATGCCAACCAGGCGCTTCATGACCTGCATCACGGAAGAGTGCCAGGACGTGCCGTCCTGATCCCCTAGCCCTTTTTTAGCTGCCTGCCCTGGCGGGTCGCGACACTCCTTTGCTAGTGAGAGCACTTTCCGATGACAGCAAACAAACCGCTTCTCAGCGTCAAGGACCTGCAGGTCCACTTCAAGACCGACGACGGCATCGTGCCTGCCGTGGACGGTGTCAGTTTCGATATCAACGAGGGTGAAACCCTGGCCGTGGTGGGTGAGTCCGGTTCCGGAAAATCGGTCACCAGCCTGGCGATCATGGACCTGTTGCCCAAGGGCAAGGGCTATGTGGCCGGGGGCGAGCTGCTGTTCGAAGGCGATGATCTGGTCACGATGGAGAAACAGAAGCGCCAGGCCCTGCGGGGCAATCGCATCTCGATGATCTTCCAGGAGCCAATGACCAGTCTCAACCCGGTCTTCACCTGTGGTTACCAGATCGCCGAGGCCGTGGCCCTCCATCAGAAGCTCGACAAGAAGGCGGCCTGGAAAAAGGCCGTCGAGATGCTCGACCTGGTCAGCATCCCCGAGCCGGCACAGCGTGCCAAGGAGTATCCCCATCAGCTGTCCGGTGGCATGCGCCAGCGTGTGATGATCGCCATCGCCCTGTCGTGCAATCCACGGCTGCTGATCGCCGATGAGCCGACCACGGCACTGGACGTCACCATCCAGGCCCAGATCCTCGATCTGATGCGCAACCTGCAAAAGGAAATTGGCACCAGCATCCTGTTCATTACCCATGACCTGGCGGTAGTGGCCGAAATGGCCGACCGCGTGGTGGTGATGTATACCGGTCGCGCAGTGGAAGAGTCCGGCGTCTTCGATCTCTATGAGCGGCCGACCATGCCTTACACCAAGGGCCTCCTCAACTCCATTCCTTCCTGGAGCGGTAACAAGCAGGGCAAGAAAGATCGCCTGGTGGCGATCCCCGGCAATGTGCCAAGCCCGCTAAATCTGCCGCCGGGCTGCAGTTTCGAGCCTCGCTGTCAGTACGCCAAGGATATCTGCACGAAAAATGTCCCGCCGCTGGAGTCGATCGGTGGAGACCATCGGGTGCGCTGCGTGCGCTGGAAGGAAATCGAGAACGACATCAATGCGGGGAGGTCTTGATCATGGATAACACCGCCACTCAACAGGACCTCAGCGGTCAACTTCCGGACGAGGTGGTACTACGGGTCTCCAACCTGAAGAAATACTTTCCCGTCGATAAGACCTTCTTCACCAAGAACAAGCGGGTCGTCAAGGCCATCGACGATGTCTCCTTCACCGTCAACAAGGGCCAGGTCGTTGGGCTGGTCGGGGAGTCCGGGTCCGGCAAGACCACCATCGGGCGCATGATCATGCGTCTCATCGACCCCACCTCCGGCAGCATGGAGTTCGGTGAAACCGACGTTGCCACGGCGGAAGGCAAGGAACTGATGGCCATGCGCAAGGCCATCCAGATCATCTTCCAGGACCCCTACGGCAGCCTGAACCCTCGCATGAAGGTCGGCCCCATCATTCGTGAAGGCCTGGATGTGCACCGCATGTACAGCATGGCCGAGCGCAACGAGCGCATCGCCAGGCTGCTCGAGACCGTCGGCCTGGGCGCCGCCCACGTCAACCGCCATCCCCACGAATTTTCCGGTGGCCAGCGCCAGCGTATCGGTATTGCCCGTGCCCTGGCGGTCAGCCCCCGGCTGCTGGTCGCCGACGAGCCGGTTTCGGCACTGGACGTATCGGTCCAGGCCCAGGTGCTTAACCTGCTGCAGGATCTCAAGGAGGAGTACAACTTCTCGATGCTGATGATCTCTCACGACCTTGGGGTAGTTGAGCACGCTTGTGACAAGGTCATCGTGCTTTACCTCGGCAAAGTCATGGAAATGGCACCGGCCAACAAGCTCTATAGCGACCCCACCCATCCCTACACTCAATCACTCCTTTCAGCGATGCCGATTCCCGATCCGCGCCGTCGCCACGACAAGACTCGCATCATCCTCAAGGGCGATATCCCCAGCCCGATCAATCCACCCTCGGGCTGTGTGTTCCGTACCCGCTGCCCCATCGCCACCAAGGAGTGTGCCGAGGTTGTGCCACCCCTGGAAGAAACGAGTCCGGGCCATTTCAAGGCCTGCATCCATCGCTGAGCCAACCGGACAACGGGAGTCGAGACAATGACAACAACTTCTGCATCATCCCAGCAACCCAATGCCAACGAGCGCAAGGATACTCAGATCATCGCCGCCAAGCGCAGCATATGGAAGGATACGTTGAGATCGCTGTTCCGGTCCAAGGCGGCTTTCGGCTCGGCAATCTTTCTACTGCTGCTGTTCATCGTCGCCTTGACCGCCCAGTGGATTGCGCCGCATGACCCGCAGGCGATGGATATCACCAACCGCATGTTGTGGCCGGTATGGTCGGATGCGGCCTCCAATCCCGCGTACCTGCTGGGCACTGACTCCCTGGGACGAGATATCCTCAGTCGCTTGATCCACGCCTCGCAAATGACCTTGACGGTGGCCGTGTCAGCCGTTATCGCCAGCGGCCTTGTCGGTATCTTCATGGGCTTGATCAGCGGTTTTTTCGGAAGCTGGATGGATAGCGTCATCATGCGTCTGGCAGATCTTCAGTTGGCCTTCCCCAGCCTGTTGATCGGCCTGATCGTCATGTCCCTGATCGGCTCGGGGGTGGTCGAACTGGTTTTCGTCATCGCCCTGACCCAATGGGCCTACTACGCCCGCATCGTGCGTTCCGAAGTCATCAAGGTGCGTGAGACAGAATATGTCCAGGCCTCCAAGGCATTAGGTGCCGGCAATGCGCGCCTGATCTTCAAGCATGTGCTCCCCAATGCCTTGGCCTCGATGCTGGTAGTCGCCAGTTTCACCCTGGCCATCGCCATCTACTACGAGGCGTCACTGAGCTTCTTTGGCCTGGGTATCCCACCGGCGATCCCCACCTGGGGCAACATGATTGCCGCAGCCCGTGACGTCATGCTGCGCAACTGGTGGTTCGCGCTATTCCCTGGACTAGCGATCACCTTCACCGTCCTCGCCTTCAATCTCCTCGGGGATTGGGTGAGGGATCATTTCGATGTCAAAGCGGAATAGGAGAAAAAACGCAAGACATTTTTCAATAACAACCCAATTAGTTGGAGACAACAATGAAAATACCATCCAAGATGATACGTCGAACACTACTGCCGTCCTTGGCGTTGACCGCTATTGCCAGTGCAGTACAAGCCAACACCGTCACTCACGTGCTCTATGAGACGCTTGACGTCATTGGCGATCCGGTGATGAACGTCAACTTCTCCGAGCAGAAGGTCTCCAAGGCCCTGTTCGAGCCACTGGTCTGGGATTTCGATGCCCGGGCTCCCGAAGGAGAGAAGAGCGGTATTCGTCCCGCCCTAGCGACCGAATGGGAAATCATCGACGACCTCTCATGGCGCTTCAAGCTGCGTGAAGGCGTGACCTTCCACAATGGGGTGCCCTTCACCGCCGAGGCCGTGAAATGGAGCATCGAACGGCCCTTCCAGGAAGGCTTCCCGAGTGGTGACAAGTTCCTCGACGTGCCCATCGATCATGTGGAAATCGTCAATGATCACGAGGTGATCATCCACACCACCGAGCCAGTCCCGATCCTGCCGGAGCGGTTGTCACGCAACGGTGCCTTCATTATGGAACCTGGCCACTATGAAGCAATAGATGACATCGACGATTACCGCTTTAACCCGATGGGTACCGGCCCTTTCAAACTGAACGAATATCGTGCTGATGACCGCGTCATTCTTGACCGCCATGATGACTATTGGGGCTGGTACGACAACAGCAATGTCGAGCGACTGGTATTCCGCAATATCCCCGAGCAGTCCACGGCTCTCTCCGAGCTGATCGATGGGAATGTCGATATTGTTGGTCTGCAACCCGATCTTGTGGACGCGGCAGAAAGCGCCGATGGTGTCACCACCATCATCGCGCCGAGCCTGGTGCGCGGGATGCTGGGTTACAACATGGACATGTATGAAGAACTGCGTGATCCACGTGTTCGTCGGGCCCTTAACTACGCGGTCAACCGGGAAGAGTTGGTGAATGCCCTGGCCTTCGGCAATCAGGAATTGCAGATGGTCAACGTGGTGAACCCTCCCCACCATCATCCCAACCTGGAACCCTTTCCGCATAATCCCGAGCGTGCTATGGAGCTACTTGCCGAGGCGGGTTATCCGGATGGCTTCACCATCGACACCATCGATGTCATGACGCCGGAAGCCTTCGATTATGCCGAGATCGTTGCAGCCTACTGGCGGGCCATCGGCATGGATATCGGTGAGGTAAGGCAGCTCGACTGGAGTGTGGTTCGCGAACGCTGGGCGGCACGTACGCTGAGTGTCCATGCCTTCGGTTGGTCGGCAGGTGAGAATACACCGGAAACCGATATGTGGGCGGTGCACGATGGCCGTCAGACCAACTCGACCCATTGGGCGACCTACAGCGACAACTATGCTGAGTGGGAAGAAATGTACTCCGAGCTGACCACGACCATCGATCCTGATCGTCGCCAGGAGCTGAACTATGCGATGCAGGAAATTCTCCACGAGGATCCACCCTGGGTATATACCTACCTGATTCCGATTCCGGTCGGCGTCAGTGAACGCATCGGTGGATTCTATCCCCATCCCTCCATGTTGGTGGAAGATTGGGCTTCCATTTACGTCAAGGAGTGAGTCAGTCGGGAGTGGCCAGCCGATAATCGGTCGGCCACTCCCGATTAACAGCAAGCCCGTTTTCATTGGGGAGCCATACCAATGCTCTATTTAGCTAACCGCTTGGTTCAGGGGCTGATCGTGATTCTGGCCGCCCTGACCCTGGCCTTCCTGATGATGTTCGTCATCGGTGATCCGGCAATGATGTACGTGGGGGCCGATGCCTCGGCGGAGGTGCTGGAAGCTTATCGTGTCGCCCTAGGCTTCGATCGACCGCTGATCGTCCAGTACTTTGATTTTGTCCGCAATGCCGTCCAGTTCGACTTTGGGGTTTCCTATAGGCACCGCGTTGACGTTGTACCGATCATCGGAGAACGCTTGTTGCGCTCGGCCGAACTGGCCTTGCCGGCGATGGTGCTCGCGGCTCTGGTCTCGATCCCCGTCGGCGTGATCAGTGCGGTGCATCGTAATTCCTGGATCGACTATGTGGCCCGCTTCACTGCCCTGATCGGCCAGGCCGCCCCCAACTTCTGGGTGGGCATCATGGCCATTCTGTTTTTCTCTTCCTACCTGGGCATCCTGCCGTCCTCGGGGCGTGCCGACCCGGGCTCGCCGATCTGGGTGCAAGCGCGCTACATCCTGATGCCGATGATCATCCTGTCGCTGATGCCCATGGCCTATCTGACCCGGATGATGCGCTCCACCGTGCTGGAGGTAATCAACGAGGACTATGTGCGCACCGCCCGTGCCAAGGGGTTGAGTGAAAGAAAGGTGATCTATGTGCATGCCCTGCGTAATGCGCTGATCCCCTACATCACGCTGTATGCGCTGCAGTTCGGCTGGATACTGGCAGGCTCGATGGTCATCGAATCCGTCTTCGCCTGGCCCGGCTTCGGGCGCCTGCTGATGGACTCCATCCGCATGCTCGACATACCCGTCGTGGCGGCAGGCTTGACGACTGTCGCAGCACTCTACATTGGCCTCAATTTGCTGGCCGACATGCTCTATACCCTGCTGGATCCGAGGGTCGTCAATCGCTGAACGGATCCGAATCGTCGAACAACCACAAGTCAGACAAGGAGAAAGATCATGGCGGAACGTGTAGCAATGATCGGGAGCGGCATTATCGGTCGAGCCTTTGCCATCTGCTTTTCGCGCGGTGGCTACGAAGTCACCCTCTATGACCCCAAGGATGGCGCGGCGGAAGCGGCGGTTCCCCTGATGCGCGAGACGGTGGCCGATCTCGAGCAGAATGGCCTGCTCAATGATCGCACCACCGATGATGTGATGAGCCGGATGATCCCGGTCAAGACCATGGAGGAGGCCGTCGAAGGGGCGATCCATGTTCAGGAGAATGCGCCGGAGGTGCTGGAACTCAAGCGTGAGCTATTCACCAAGCTCGACAAGATCGCTCCCAAGGATGCGGTACTGGCCAGCTCGTCCTCTTCCATCGTGACCTCCAAGTTCACCGGGGAGCTCGAGGGCCGACATCGCTGCATGATCGTCCATCCCACCAACCCGCCCTATGTGGTCACCATTCTCGAACTGGTCCCCGCACCCTGGACAGATCCTGACGTGACGCAAAAGACTCGCGAGCGCCTGGAAGCGATGGGCATGTCACCCATCACCCTCCACAAGGAGATCACCGGCTTCATCATGAATCGCTTCCAGTCGCCGATTCTCCAGGAAGCGTTTCGCCTTGTCGCGATGGGTGTGGTGTCGCCGGAGGATGTGGACAAGGCTATGTCGGAAGGCATCAGCCAGCGGTGGTCGTTCATCGGTCCGCTGGAAGTCGGCGATCTCAACGCACCCAATGGCTTTCGCGAGTACGCCGAGAAGTACGAGGCCATGAATCGCAACATCGCCATGGAGCAGCGCGACCTCGTGCCTTGGGCCGGCCCCTTGCTTGATTACATCGACAAGAATTTCCGTGAACGCGTACCGATGGATCAGCACAAGGCGCGACAGCAATGGCGTGATCGCCGCCTGATGGCACTTGCGGTGCACAAAAAGTGGGCTAACGAAAACATCAAGTAATTCGAGAGGAGCATCTAATGAGATTACTGCATACCATGATTCGTGTCGAAAACCTTCAGGAATCCATCGATTTCTATACCAAGAAGATTGGTCTGGATCTCGTGAGTCAGGAAGACCTACCCGGCAACGATGCCACTGTGGCCTTTCTGCGCGATCCCAAGAGCGGCCATGAAATCGAACTGACCTATAACCATGATGGCCGATCCTACGACCTTGGCGATGGCTATGGACATATCGCCTTCGCGGTGGAGAGCGTTGATGACACCTATGAGGAGTGGAGTTCTCGTGGTGTCGATTTTTCTCTCCTGCCCAAGACCATGAAGAATGGGACACGGATTGCGTTCGCGGTTGACCCGACAGGCTACAAGCTCGAGTTGATCGAGAGGCCGGAAGAAGCCTGAATGCGATCCGCTAGCTGGGGTGGCAAATCTACATTCTTGATGCGTGGTGCAGGCATTCAGGGCCGCGACAAGTGACGATCGATGATGCTTTTGTGTCATCGTTGGTCGTCTTTGTTGGCGTCGCACATGGCTCCCAACTTGGGGGCTATGTGCTCCTGTCCAAGCTATTGATCGCCTTCCCTGGATCCTTGGTCGTCGCAGTGGCATTGCCTGGGTGGTTAGAGATCAGGACAAAGGAGCACTCAATTGAATCGATCAGATGAAAGGACCATTGCCACCTTCCAGGCTAGCCTGAATCGCGGTGAATGTGATCCCCTGGACTGGTGGCACGCATGTCGAGAGCGCATCAACATGCGTGAGGAGGAGGTGAACGCCTGGGAATACCTCGCCGCGGCCCCCCCGGAACCTCCATCCGTCGCCCTGGACAATCTCCTGTGTGGAGTGCCCGTGGGGATCAAGGACATCATCGAGACCCGGGAGATGCCCACTGCCTGGGGGACCGGGGGTTATCTCAAGACCCCAGGCTCTCTGCTCGATGCCGCCCTGGTGACAATGCTCGTGCAACAGGGTGCCTTGATCATGGGCAAGACCGTCTCCACCGAGATGGCGTTCTTCACACCGGGTAAAACATGCAACCCCCATGACCTGGCGCATACCCCGGGGGGGTCCTCCAGTGGCTCCGCTGCGGCAGTGGCCGACGGCATGGTGCCGCTGGCCTTCGGCACCCAGACCGCGGGAAGTATCATTCGTCCGGCGAGTTACTGTGGTGTCTTGGGATTCAAGCCGACCTTCAACCTGGTCAGCCTCGCGGGTATCAAGTCCTTTGCGCCCTCCTTGGATACTCTGGGTTGGTTCGCCAACTACATCGAGGATATCTGCACGACCTTCTCGGCATTGACCCAGGCAGCCGAGATCCCCATCCATGAGGATCTCTCCCGCGTGAAGGTCGGGTTGCGTAGCCTGCCGGGTGAGGGGC
>SKVX01000286.1 GCA_007129225.1 Halomonas sp. | reverse complement strand
TTTTTCTCGCCTCGCGAAAAGTGGTAGGTAATGATCATCAGGACCCCATGGCCACTGCGGGTCGCTTCGTAAACCGTGTCGGTCAGCATTTCACCCAGATAGGGCCAGCCGAGATGGAAGATACCGCCAAGGTTACGAAAGGGCGTAATGATCCCCAGCGGAGTGCGGGTGGCGTGAGGAAGATGAATGCGCCCGTCCATGCATTTCATCACCACGATACGTGTGGGATGCGCTGCCAGATAGCGCTCTCGAGCCAGCCAGGCGGAGGGGCTGCAGAAGGTGTCGGCGTGCTCCCGGGAGAGGGAGAGCAGCGCCTCGATTCGTTCTTGAATGGGACGGTCCTGGATGCGCATTGAGCGGCTCGATAATTGTTGTTGTCGACTTGCCGAGTGGCTATCGTCCAACAGCGTGCGCGGATATGCAAAGCCGCCCTTGGTCGCAGCCATGGTTCAGGCGATGTCGACCTTTTCCTTGAACTCGCAAAGATCCTCGATGACACAGCTGCCGCAGCGCGGCTTGCGCGCCACGCAGGTGTAGCGCCCATGCAGGATCAACCAATGGTGGGCATCCTGCAGAAACTCTCTTGGCACATGACGCAGTAGCTTCTGCTCCACTTCCACCACATCCTTTCCCTTGGCCAGGCCGGTGCGATTCGAGACCCTGAAAATATGGGTATCCACGGCAATGGTGGGCTCCCCAAAGGCGGTATTGAGGATAACGTTGGCGGTCTTGCGGCCAACGCCTGGCAGCGCTTCCAGGTCGGCACGGGTGCTAGGGACGTCGCCGCCATGCTGCTCGACCAGAATGCGACAGGTCTTCATCAGGTTCTCGGCCTTGGTGTTGTAAAGGCCGATAGTCCTGATGTGCTCCTTGAGTCCGTCAATGCCGAGATCGAGTATCGCCTGCGGTGTATTGGCCGCCGGGAACAGCCTTGCGGTGGCCTTGTTCACGCCGACGTCCGTGGCCTGGGCGGAGAGCAGCACCGCCGTGAGCAGCTCGAAGGGGGTCGACCAGTGCAGCTCGGTGGTGGGCTGCGGGTTGTGTTCCCGCAGTCGGGCAAAGATCTCGTGGCGTTTCTGGGCGTTCATGGTCGGCTCGGCTGGGGGGATGGGTCAGCGGCTGGCGCGGGCGTCGTCAAGCATCTGCTGGGCGCGCTGCAGCTGTTGCTCGGCGCTGGCAATGCCGTTGGCACCACCCTGGCGCTGGGCGTGAGCGAGGTGCTGGCGTGCCTTGCGCAGCGACTGCTCGGCGGCGTTGACGGCCATGCGCCGCTGATTTGCCCCTGCGGGCGAGCCGGCGGAAGCGGACGTCGCCGACACAAGCTGCCGGTCGAGTTCGGCGACTCTGGCCTTCAGCTCTGCTCGTTGCCGGTCGAGATCGGCGCGCTCTTCGTCAGTGGGGCCTTCGCGCTGCGCCTTTCGCTCCAGTCGCTTCAGGGCGGCCATCAGGCTGATGCGGCTAGCCCTGAGGGCGCTGGACGATATAAGACTGCCGCCGTTTGCCGTGGCCCCTTCCGGTGGTGACGTCGGGCGAAGGCTCGCCTGGCGCCGTGCGCGCTGCTGACGCTTTTCTTCGGCCTGTCGTGCCAGGCGCTGGTTGCGCGCCTCGAAACGTTGGCGGCCTTTGCGGGCACGGGAGTCCAGATAGTCTTGCTTGGCAGACTCGCTATCGGCGGCAATCCAGTCGGGATGGGGCAACAGATCGATGCAGTCCACCGGGCATGGCGCGACGCACAGTTCGCAGCCCGTGCATTCTGCGGCGATGACCGTATGCATGCGCTTGGTCGCACCGAGGACGGCATCGACAGGGCAGGCCTGGATGCACTTGGTGCAGCCGATGCACTCCGCCTCGCGAATCCAGGCGACCAGCGGCGGCTGAGCCGGTTGATCGAGGGGTAGGCGTGGACGACCGGTCAGCTCGGCAAGCTGTGTCACGGTATCCTCGCCCCCGGGGGGGCAGCGATTGATTGGCTCCCCGGCCATTATGGCTTCGGCATAGGGGCGACAGCCCGGATGGCCGCATTTGCCGCACTGGGTCTGTGGCAGCAGGGCGTCTATGGCCTCGATCAGCAGTGGGTTGCCCGTCACATGCGCTCCTCTTGGGCTGCGGTGAGTCGTGGTGGGCCATTATCCCTATCCGTCAACGTAGTTGTCACCTAAACAGATTGAGAGGTGATCAACGTGCGTTACTCCCCGGAACGTAAGGAAGCCATCATTTTACCGCGTGGTACAACCATGAGCACCGCCACAGCGCCCTTCGTTATGTCACCCCAGGCCAGCGCCACAGCGGCGAGGCCGAGGGCATCCTGGCGAAGCGTCGGGAAGTCTTTGAGGCTGCAAAGCAGCGTCACCCAGAGCGCTGGTCAGGTGACATCCGGAGCCTCAGCTTGCCAGAGGTGGTGCACCTGAATCCCGAGCGGGAGCCACAGGCAGCAGGATTTTAAAGAACCAGAACCATTTCATATGCCAACTATGTTGACAGGCTCCGCACTCAACCAAGTGAGTGGATGTCGTCTAGCCGACTGAGGAAGTCAAACAAGGAAGGGTGAAGCGCGGAGTCATCGACATCAGAATCAAAGGTGATGAGAAATTTACTTCTAATGACAAATAGTTATTAAACTTCTGATCGTTTATGTCCGACACTCCAACGAGCTGTTTCGTTCACGTTATGTTACAA
>SKVX01000195.1 GCA_007129225.1 Halomonas sp. | reverse complement strand
CGTTGGTGGAGAACATCATTGTTGGAGCGCTCGGTTCGACTTGCCATAAACTGTTATTATGTCGACTATGCATCCCGGTAACACCCTGAAAAGTAACTAATTCGTCATGGGAAGCGATTTTGGATTACTCGCCCTTCAGCTATGTCACCGCCGAGAAGGTCGGCCTTTATCGGGCCGTCATGAAGGCCTTCGTCGAGGCAAAGTCGCATTTCATGGTTCATCTGCGTCCCGAGGATGTCCAGCAACAGGTCGGTGAGCCGGAGCTGGCGAACGTGCAGGCTGCGCTGAATCAGTTGGTGAGTTGGGGCAATCTGGCCGCTGAGCGAGACAACGCCCGGGTATCTAGCGTAGAGGACTACTATCGCGCTCTTTATGTGTACCAGATCACCCGTCAGGGCGAAGCCGTGGAGACGGCGCTGGCGACGTTCGACCGTGAGCTGGGACGTCGCGGTGCCTTGCAGAGCATTGCGCTTGACGACATACGCACCCGCCTGAAAGCCCTGCTGGCGCTGGCACGCAGCGAATCTCCCGATGCGATTGACAGCCAACTGCTACTGCGGGACCTGGCGGGGGTGTTCTCCGACCTTGCCGAGAACGCGGGGGCCTTCATGACCGGGCTCAACCGCACGCTGGAGAGCCAGGGTGGCGATGCCGAGGCCTTTCTGGCCTATAAGGAGCGGGTCATCGGCTATATCGAGCGCTTCCTGGGCGACCTGACCACCGCTTCCGGGGAGATTGCCGAGTTGATCCGAACCTTGGATGGCGGAGGGACCGGGGCGGCACCGGTGGAGCGGCTGCTGCGCCAGGCCGCCGAACGGGAGCTGACCGACCTGGCCCCGGGTGAATGGCCCGATGAGAGCGAAGAGCGTGCGCGAGCTTTCGAGGAGGCCTGGCAGCGCTGGCACGGCCACTGGGCTGGGCTGCGCGCCTGGTTTCTCGACCAGCCGGGCCGTCAGGCCCAGGCGCGGCTGTTGCGTAGCAGCGCCCGGCGGGCTGTGACTCAGCTGCTGGAAATGGTCAGTCGCCTCAACGAGCGGCGTATGGCGCGCAGTGACCGTTCGGCCGACTTTCGAACCCTGGCTCGATGGTTCCTGGAGTGTGAGGATGACGCCCAGGCTCACCGGCTATGGCGAACCGCCTTCGGCCTGACCCCGGCTCGCCACCTGATGGTGGATGTGGAAACCAGCGAGCGCTGGCAGGTCGAGCCGGTGCCGGCTACCACGCCCTGGTCCAAGGCGCCGGGCATTCATGTGCAGGCGCGATTGCGGGCGACCGGCAGCTACCAGAAGTCCGGTGCCCCGCCCAAGCTTCGCAGCCGACGTCGTGAGCGTGAGTTGCTGTCTCGGCAATTGGTCGAGGAGGCCAATGCGGCGCGCGCTGCCCGCCGCCAACTGGTTGAGCGCCGTGCCGAATGCCTCTCGGCGCTGGGTGACCTGGACGACGGTGCGTTTCGCTTGCTGCTCAACCTGCTGGGCGATGCCCTGGCAGCCGGCAGTGCCGAGGGTGAGACGGTGGTCGCTACCACGGGGGATGGCAGCTTGCGGATCGAGCTGACCCCCCTGGAGCCCTACACTCAGGCCAGCATCCGCACCGATGCCGGGGTGCTGACTGGGCGCGATTACCGGGTGCGTATCAGTGATCTGGAGGAGGAGGGCCTGCCGTGAACGCCCAAGGGGACCTGACCGATACCTTGACTCGTCAGCGCCTGGAGGAGCAGCGTCGGGCCTTGCGCGCGTTGCTGGCGCGGCCCCTGCTGCGCGCCGAAGATGCTGCCTTCCCCTTGGTGCGCCGCCATGCCGCGACCTTGCGTGACTGGCTGGCTCGAGAGGCCGGCTGGCACCTTCAGAGCGAACGTGATTTCGTGCGTCTGCACAAGCGCTCGCCCGACCACCTGGATGCCACACGGCCGGCAAGGGTGGGGCGAGGAACCCAGCGCAAGACCTTCAATCGCCGTCGCTACGCCCTGTTCTGTCTGCTGTTGGCCGATCTGGAACGCGGTGAGGCACAGATTACACTGGGCCGCTTGGGCGAGGGGCTGGGACTGGCGGTGAGTGATCCTGCCTTGGCTGAGCGTGGGCTGGATTTCAGCTTGGATAACCAGGAGGCGCGTCGTGACCTGGTGGTGGTGGTACGCCTATTGTTGGAACTGGGCGTACTGGCACGGGTGGCAGGTGACGAAGAGGCGTTTTTACGCCGCGGTCTCGAAGGGGATGTGCTCTACGATGTGCACCGCCGGGTGCTTTCGGCGCTGCTGGTCACCGCCCGCGGCCCTTCGCTGGTGGCGCTGGGGGGTGCCGATGCCGACCTGGATATTGACGCTCGGCTCAACGCCCTGGCGGAGACCTTCGTGCCGGATACACCGGAGGGGCGCAACCGCGAGTTACGTCATCGCTTGGCCAGGCGGCTTCTCGACGACCCGGTGGTCTATTGGAGCGACCTGGACGAGGAAGAGGCCGCCTATCTGGTCAATCAGCGTGGCGCCATGTCCCGACGCATCCAGCAGGCGACGGGGCTGGTGCCCGAGGTGCGGGCCGAAGGCATGGCCTTGGTCGACCCCGACGATGAGCTGACCGACGAGAAAATGCCTGCCGAAGGTACCGAGGCCCACCTGGCGCTGTTGATGGCCGGCCAACTGGCCGACATCGGCCCTGAGGGTGCGACCTTCGAGCAGATGGAATCCTGGATTCAGGCTTGGCAGTCGCAGTATCGTCGTTACTGGAAAAAGGCCGCCTGCGAGCCCGGTGCCGCCCATGGCCTGTGCCGGCAGGCGGTGGCTCGCCTGGTGGCACTGCGCCTGGCGGAGCGCCATGGCGAGCGAATACATCCCTTGCCGGCCTTGGGGCGCTTCCGCGTCCAGGAGGTGACTTTGCCCGACGATGCTCCCCGACAAACCGACCTGGCGAACAGCGAGACCCCATGACCGATCTTCCCGAACCCACCAGCGAACGCTGGCAGCCGCTGCGCTGCGGTCTGGTGGAAATCTTCTACTACGACGAGGAAATCTTCCATTTCCACGATGGCCGCCTGCTCCTGCGCGGTAACAACGGGACCGGCAAGTCAAAGGTGATGGCCTTGACCTTGCCCTTCCTGCTGGATGGTCAGCTGCTGCCGTCTCGAGTGGAACCCGACGGCGACAGCGCCAAGAAAATGGAGTGGAACCTGCTGGTGGGCGAATATCAGGAGCGACTGGGCTACACCTGGCTGGAGTTCGGTCGTCGGGGGGAGTCGGGGCCTGAAACCTTTACCGTGGGCTGCGGGCTCAAGGCGGTCAAGGGCAGGCCCGTGAAACCGTGGTATTTCACCACGCCACAACGCGTCGGCCGCGACCTCTTCCTGGTCGAAAACGGCCGCAGTCTGAGCCGGGATCGCTTGATTCAGGCCCTGGGCGAGCAGGGTCATCTCCATGACAGGGCGTACCTCTACCGTCGCGCGATCGATGAGAAGCTCTTCCAGCTTGGCGAACAGCGCTACGAGGCGTTGCTCGACCTGTTGCTCCAGCTGCGCCAGCCTCAGTTGTCCAAGCGCCCCGATCCCAATCGGCTTTCCCAGGCGCTCAGTGACGCGCTGCCGCCGCTGGGGCGGGGCCTGGTCGGTGAGATTGCCGAAGCCTATCGTAGCCTGGATGCTTACCGTGAAGAGATCCAGGGGCTGGAGGAAACCTCCCGGGCGGTGGAGGCCTTCCTCGGCCATTACCGTCAGTATGCCGGTATCGCCGTGCGGCGCCGTGCCGATGGGCTGACCGGCAGTCATGCCGAATACGAACGCATCCGCGGGCAGCTGGGTCGCGACCGCAATGAGTTGACCGAGAAGCATCGGGCGCGCGAAGCCCTGGACGTGGAGCGCCAGGCGCAGGAGAGCCGGCGCAGCGAGCTGGAGGCACGGCAACGCACGCTTGAAGCCAGCGAGGCCATGCGGTCTGCCGAGGCGCTGCATAATGCCGACGAACAGGCCAGGCAGCGGCGACAGCATGCCGATGTTCAGGGCAATCAGCTGGCTCGCCAGCAGCGGCAAGCCGAGCAGGCCGAAGCACGCCGCCAGGAAGCCGAACAGCGCGACGAGGCCGCCCGAGCACGGCTGCAACAGCACCTGGCGGAGAGCGGCCGGGCTGCTGAGGCGGCGGGTCTGGCTGCCGAGCATCGCCGAGTTGCCGCTGAATTTGCGACCGACCCCGATGCCCTGGAAGCCGCCCTGCGTGACCTGCATCGTCGCTGCCACGAGGGTGTCAAGCACCTTGAGGGGCGTCTGCGTGCGGTGGAGCATACGGAAAGCCGGTTTCATCAGGCCGAGCGGGAGGTGCACCGCGAGGAGGAGACCCTGGCCAATCGCGAGGACGATCTTCTCGAGGCGGGTGAGGCGCGAGCCGGTGAGGCGCGGGCATTATGCCTGGCATGGCGCACCTATCTGGGTGGCCTGGCGCACCTGGTACCGGTGGATCCCGAGGCGCTGCTGGCGGAGCTTGAGGCCTGGTGTGAACACATGACCGGTGAAGGTCCTGCCGAGACGGGGCTGGGCGTGGCAAGGGAGACCCTTCGCGACCAGCTGGGCCAGGGTTTGGCGGCCCTGGGTCGGGACGTCGATGCGATAGGCTTGGACGATGAGGCGCTGAGCGTGGAGCGCACGCGCCTGGAGTCTGGCGGCGAGACGGCGCCACCGGTGCCCTACACGCGAGGCGAGAGGGTTCGTCAGGCACGTCCCGGTGCGCCACTCTGGCAACTGGTGGATTTCCGCGATGGGATGACGGCCGAGGCAAGAGCCGGCCTGGAGGCGGCGCTGGAGGCTTCGGGTCTGCTGGATGCCTGGGTGATGCCCGATGGGGCAGTGCTCGATGCCGATACCTGGGACAGCGTGTTGATCCCGCCCTCGGGTGGCTCTGGTCCGGCGCCGGCACGCTCCCTGGCCGCGGCGCTGCATCCTGACCGTCCTGACGAGGCGCCGGTGGAGCGCTCGGTGGTAGAGAGGCTGCTTAGCGCCATCGCCCTGGGTGAGTCCGATTCGCCTGCCTGGGTCGCCGAGGATGGTAGCTGGCGCCTGGGCCCGATACGTGGCCAATGGCATAAGGCGCAGGCTGTCTATATCGGCCATGCCGCCCGGGAGGCCGCTCGTCGGCAACGCCTGGCAGAAATCGCTCGGCAGCGAGAGGCCTTGGCGGCACGCCGTGCCGAACTCGAGGCTGAGATGGCCCAGTTGGCGCTGCGACGCGAGGCAGCCGATAGGGAGTGGAATGGACGGCCAGGCAACCAGGCGCTGCGTGACGCCCATGCCAACGAGGCCGCCTTGCGTCGTGCTCGGGATAGCCAGATGGATCGGCTCGAGCGTGCCAAGGAGACGCTCGATGCTGCCCGCGAGATTCTGCAGAGCGCCCGCAGCGAGCTTTTCCAGGCCGCCGAGGATCTGCGCCTGCCGGCGGAGAGAGAGGCATTGGCGCGCGTTGCTGAGGCGTTGAATGATTTTCGGCTGGCGATCGGTGAGCTGAGCCAGGCCTTGCGTGGTGCCCAAGAGGCACAGCAGTGGCATGAGGAGCGACGCGAGGAGACGCAGGCTGCCCGCGAGGAATTGCAGCAGGCCGAACTCGACCGGGCCGAGGCCGAGGAGCAGGCCCTGGAAGCGGAGGTACGTCGGGATACGCTTCGCGAAAGCATGGGGGCTGAGGTTCAGGAGCTCGAACGTCAACTCGAGGCGCTACGGCTGGCACGCGAAACGCTCAAGCGTGAGCAACGTGAGCTGGATGCCCAGCACGGAGAGCTGGTGGGCAAGCTAGGCACATTGACCGAGCGGGTCGAGAATGGCGAGCGTCGGTTGGAAGAGCAGGGGGATCGCCGTGAGCAGGCCATTGCCACTTTTCGCACGCTGATGGAGGAGGAGCTGTTGAGGGTCGCCGCCCCGCAAGCGTTCATCGAGGCCGAGCCTCCCGCGTCCTGGGCTCCTGAGCCCTCAGTGCGCCTGGCCCGGGCGGCCGCTCAGGCGACCGCCTCCCTGGATGCCAGTGATGAAAACTGGCATCGCCATCAGCGTGGCCTGCATGAGCATATCAAGCATCTTACCGACACGCTTTCCCGTGGGGGGCACGACTGCCTGGCTGAGGCGCGTGACGACCTGCTGCTGGTGCGCATCGTCTTTCAGGGCAAGCGACAGGACCCCGATGCCCTGGGACGCCAGCTGACAGACGAGATCACCCAGCGCCAGGCACTGCTGAACGCTCGCGAACGGGAGCTGCTGGAAAACTACCTGATCGACGAGGTGGCCAGCCATATCCAGGAGCGCATTACCGCCACCGAGCGCAATGTGGCCACCATGAATCGTGAGCTCGAGCAACGCCCCACCAGCACTGGCATGCGCTTGCGCATGCGCTGGCAGGCCCTGGCCGAGGGCGAGAGTGCCGCAGGCTTGATAGCGCCGGCGGGGCTTGCTGACGTATGCCAACGGCTGCGTCGCCAGGCCCTGGATGCCTGGTCGCCCGAGGATCGCCAGGTAGTGGGCGACTTCCTTCGGCAGCGCATCGAAGAGGCGCGTGGCAATGACGAAGGGGGTGCCCTGCAGGAAATCCTGGAGCGAGCGTTGGACTACCGCTTCTGGCATCGCTTCACCGTCGAACGTTACCAGAACGGCCAGTGGCGCCCGGCCTATGGGCCCGCATCCGGCGGCGAGCGCGCGCTGGTGATCACCTTGCCGCTTTTTGCCGCGGCGGCCAGTCATTACAGCAGCGCTCATCCCCTGGCGCCGCGTCTGGTGATGCTCGATGAAGTCTTTGCCGGTATCGACGACGACGCGCGGGGCAAGAGCATGGGGCTGCTGGCCCAGTTCGACCTGGATGCCATCATGACCTCAGAACGGGAGTGGGGGTGTTATCCGGATGTGCCCGGCCTGGCCATTGCCCAACTGGTGCGCCGTGAAGGCGTGGATGCCGTGCACGTGACTCGCTGGAGGTGGGACGGCAAGCGGCGTCTGCGGGATGTGAGCCCGGTCTCACAGATACGCGAGCCAATGCTGGAAGAAGAGGAGGAGGGTGATGGTGGTATGGATAGCCTCTTCTAGCTTTGTTAAAAACTGCTCAAGGAGCCCAGGCTACAATGACCTACGATCATGTCGTAACCTCGCAGCTGGCGATAAACGGCCTCATCACGAACCATGCCTGATCACGTCGATCTTGCTCGACTCCAGCGGCTGATCGGCGGGCAGGCGTTGGTGCGCCTGCGCCAACGCCTGGCGCGTAAGCTGCTAAACAATAGTGGCCCACGGCTGACGCTGAGCCAGGCGACCGAGGCCGAGCGGACGGCGGTTGAGCGTCTGGTGGGACGCCCGCCCGGCCGTGGCCGCTCCCTTGTCGTCGACCTTGCCGCCATGGAGCGAGCCCTGGAACGAGCGGGCGTGGCGCCAAGCCTGCGTGCCGCGCTTGAAGCGCTGGACGGCCCCTTGGTCGATTGGCGTGCCGAACGGGAAGCCGACCGTCGCGGCTGGGACGAGCTGGTCGCGCAGTATCGTGCTCAGGCCGAGGCCATAGGCCTGGGCGAGTGGCTTGATGCGTTACAGGTGAGTGGCCTGCTCAAGCGCGTGGCGGAGCGTGACAAACAGCGGGCGTGCGAACTGCTGGACGCTGCCTTGCGGGTATTGGCCCGTTTGCCCGGGCAGGGTATCTCCCTTAGCGCCTTGGCGGCGGAGTGCCTGGGTGACGCCCATGCCCTGGATGTCGGCGAGCCAGTGGCGGCACTGGTGCGTCGGGCGCTGGCTCGCTACTGGCGGGGAGGTGTACCCCTGGCACAGCCGGACGAGCGCAGCATCTGGGCGCACGCCGGTGTATTGCTGGGGGGTGATATCACCAGCGCGGTATTGGTCCATCGACTGCCAACGCAAGGTGGTAAGCCGCTGGACGATGCGCTGGCGATTCATTATCGCGAAGCTGAGCCTACCTGGCTTACGTTGCGCCAACTGTTGCGTGATCCACCGGCCTGGGCTTGTGCCGGTCGAGATGTGTATGTCTGCGAGAACCCCAGCGTCCTGGCGGAGGCCGCAGAGCGCTTGGGGGCACGATGTGCCCCGCTGATCGTCACCTGGGGGCGGCCAGGTGCGGCGGTACTCACTGTGCTGGAGCAGCTCGAAGCCGCTGGCGCTGTGCTGCACTATCGGGGTGACTTCGACTGGCCCGGTATCGGTATCGCCAATTCACTATTCCTGCGTTTTACCATGAAGCCTTGGCGAATGGGCGCAGCCGACCTGGATGCTTTTTCCCACCTGAAAGGCAAACCGCTGGAAGGGCAGCCCGTTGATGCCAATTGGGATCCGGCGCTGCGAGATGCGTTGGTAAGGCGTGAGGAGGCACTGCACGAAGAGCAGATATTGTCGCTGCTATTAACCGATTTACAGGAAAGGCAGCTTTAGGAGCGCTCGGTTCGGCGCTCCGACTCCGCGTCGCGACTGGCGCCGCCAGGCGCCTCGGCGGAGGCCGCAACCTCAGTGGCTGTCGCCAGCGTTGGCAACCCCGCCGGGAGTCCTTCGGCCTCCAGTCGCGATCTAACGATGTTCCGACAACGAAATTTTCGAATGATGAGGTTTGGCAATTGCCGGAATTCCGCTTATTGGGCGATGCCAGCAGCACCGCCTTGTACCCATAATGCCAAATGCCGTCTTAGCTCGTTGAGGCGAGCATCGGACACCAACCAAAGCTGTCCCAATAGCAGCGAGCCGTCCAGTATGGCGAGCCGAGATAAACGAAAGACACTGGCCACTTTCAAGCCTGAAGCCAGAAACTCATCATGTCCAGGCGACAAGACCCAATCCAGTTGCGGGTGAGCTTGGTGAAGTTGCGATGATACCATGCAGACTAGCCAGTCATCGTGGGCGTAATCCAATTGGCGCAGTAACAGAACGGGGCGTTTCTTGCTTGAAGAAAGATTGGTGTAGGGAAATGGCATGAGAGCAATCTGGCCTGATTACTTCATTGCCAGCGCTCTTTCAGATCTGCTTCCGTATAGAGATCCGGCTCGCCTTCCTGCTCTCGCATGGCTTGATCCAGACTCATTGTCTGGAATTCATGGTTGGTCCAATCCTGCTGATCTTGATTACGTGTTTGGCCATAACGATGTTCGAGAAAGGCAATGAAATCCATAACCTCTTCTTGTCTATCCGGAGGCAGGCGGCTAATACGTTGAATAAGCTCTTCAAATTGCACAAGGAAATCTCCTGCAACGCCAATGCTATAGAATAGTCAGCAGCTCTGGGTGAGTCAAAAAAACCATTAGCAAGCTCGCCACCTGACCCGGCCGAATCGAGTTCGTCATCCTACGGACCGCCAGTTCGTCTCCGATTGCTTCCCACCCCGCCTCACGGCGACGCAGTTACCTTTGACTACGGGGCCATGGTCTTACCCCGGTGCGGACTCTCACTGCACTATGTGCACGCCTTCACGGGCGCACTTGGAGCGCTGCTCCGCATCGCGACTGGCTCCGTTAGGCGCCCTGGCGGAGGCCGCGGCGTTTGATGGGATCGCCAGCATCGGCAACCCCGCCGGGAGGCCTGCGGCCGAGAATCCACTCACCTGAAGCGCTTTCGCGTCTTGTCCATCCAGGCCAGCATGCCGGGCGTGGCGGCAAAGACGTCACGCATCTCTTCTCGGTAGTACCAGGCCTGGTCGGCGCCGCCAAGGGTCATGGCGCCGGGGTCCAGTTTGGGTGGCTTGCGCTTGTCGGCGAGCAGATACTTGAGCACCTTGGGCAGCGCCTGGTGAGCGGACTGTAGGGCTTTTTCGGCTTCGTAGAGGCGGCTCAGACGGACCAGGGCCAGCACGCGGCCGTAGTGGGTTTCGGCAAGGTGGTCGTCGGGGTAGCGTTCGGCGATGGCCAGTGCTTCGGCGTCATGGCCCTGGCGCAGCAGCAGGTTGATCAGTGGTGAGCGGACGCCGAGGTTGTCCTGCGGGCATAACGCCAGCACGCGGGTGAGCTGTGCAATGGCGGTGTCTGCATCCGGCTCGTCGTCTTCGAGCCTGGCCAGGGCCTGGTTCGTCATCATTCGCAGTAGTGGGCGATGCTCGATCCAGCCCCAGGGCAGTTGAGCCGCCTCGGGCAGTGCCGCGAGGATATGCGCGACGAGGCGCTCCTGCTGCCGAGCCAGGACCTGATTGAAGGCGTGCTGTGCGTTGCTCACCGACCTGTCGGCGTAGGCGCTGAGTTGCTCGAGGAAGGCGGCGTTCTGCAGCAGCGCCGGGTGGCGGCGTATCAGTTCGGCATCGAGCGGGTCGATGCCATCCGGGTCGCGATAGAGCACGCCTTCGGTTTTCTCTACCTCGGGCGGTAGTATCAGCACCTGGCTGGGAGCCCCACTGTCGGGGTCCGGCGGTCCCGGCTCGAAATG
>SKVX01000328.1 GCA_007129225.1 Halomonas sp. | reverse complement strand
TTGAGCGAGACATTCATGATCCGGATTCGCTCGAGCCGGGTAACTTCGTAACCGAACTTTTCGCACATTCGCCGAATCTGTCGATTCAACCCTTGCACCAAGGTTATGTTGAAAACGAAGGCCGACTCCTTGACCACCTTGCACGGCTTCGTCACCTCGCCAAGGATGCGCACGCCGGAACTCATCCCGACGACGAACTCATCGGTAATCGGCTTGTTGACGGTGACCCGGTACTCCTTCTCATGGTTGTTGCTGGCCCGGAGGATCTTGTTGACCAGGTCGCCATTGTTGGTCAGAAAGATGAGCCCCTGGGAATCCTTGTCGAGTCGCCCGATAGGGAAGATGCGAACCCCATGCTTGACGAAGTCGACGATATTGTCCTTTTCGCTCGGCTCGGTGGTGCTGACGATGCCGACCGGCTTGTTCAGGGCAATGAAGACGAGGTCTTCGGCTTCCTGGGGCTCGATCAACTGGCCGTTGACCTTGACCTCATCCCCGGGAAATACCTGGTCGCCCGTCTTGGCCCGCTTGCCATTGAGAAAGACATTGCCCTGCTCCACATAGCGGTCGGCCTCCCGCCGGGAACACATGCCACTCTCACTGATGTACTTGTTGATACGCGTCGAAGAACCGAAAGCCATGGCGCTCTTACCGGAAGGAATGGGGTATCTAGCAGGCATTCAAGCATGCCAGGCCATATCGATGAAAGGGTTACGCCCTTCATGGGGTGTGCCGGCCGGCGGTGAGGGGTAAACTGGACGATACCCCGTCAAACGATTCCATCGACAAAGGACGCCTCGCCGACCATGGGCAGCACCCCTCCCCTCTACCTTCAGATCCAGCAACATCTGCTGGAGAAGATCAACGGCGGCGACTGGCCGGCGCATCACCAGATTCCACCGGAGGAGCAACTGGCCCGGGACTTCGGCGTCAGCCGCATGACGGCCAACAAGGCCATCCGCGACCTGGTACAGCAAGGCTACCTGATTCGCCAGCCCGGTCTCGGCACCTTCGTTACCGACCGCAAGGCGGAGTCGTCCCTAGTGGAAGTTCACAATATCGCCGAGGAGGTGCGCAGCCGCGGCCACGGCTACAGCAACGAGGTGTTGTGCAGCGAAGCGATTGAAGCCGATGACGAGGTAGCGCTGCGCCTCGGCGTGCGCCTGGGCACGCGGGTTTTCCATACCCTGATCGTGCATTGCGAGAATGGCGTGCCGATCCAGCTCGAGAACCGCTACGTCAATCCTCGCTGGGTGCCGGACTACCTCGATACCGACTTTACACGCCACACCCCCAACGAGGTGCTGGTGGCGGCCTGCCCGATCAGCGACATCGAGCACGTGGTCGAAGCGGTACTGGTGGATGAGACGACCGCACGACACCTGGATACCGACACGTCCCGCCCCTGCCTGAGCATGATTCGCCGCACCTGGTCCGGAGACCATCTGATCAGCTACGCCCGGCTGATCCACCCCGGCGAGCGCTACAAGCTGCGCTCATCAGTGCATCGTAATGGCTCGTGAGCGTACCTGAACCCTAAGCGCTAACCCACCTTCGAGGCGCTTATCACAACGAGGCCGGCATGGCCGGCCTCGTTGGTGAATGCGAAAAGCGAGTAGCGGCTAACCGCCCGAGACCGCCAGTGCCAGGTAGCCCGCGGGCACGGCGAGCAGCAGGCTCAACGCCACGCGAATGAACCAGATCACCACGATGCGCCCCACCGAGAGCGGAATGCTGGTGGAAAGGATGCAGGGAATCGAGGCTGAGAAGAACAGCACGCCGGACACCGACACCACCCCGGCGGCGAAGCGCGCCACGAAGTCGGCCTCACTCATCAGCAGTGCCGGCAGGAACATCTCGGCAAGGCCCGAGGCGGCAGCCTGGGAGAGCGCCGCGGCATCGTCCAGCCCCCAGATGGCGACGAAGGGGTAGAACAGCCAGCCCAGCCACTCGAACAGCGGCGTGTACTTGGCCAGCAATAGCCCGAGCAACCCCACCGACATGATCGACGGCAGGATACTGATCGCCATCACCAGGCCTTCCCGCACGTTGATCGCCACGCTCCTGGGCAGGCTCGGCGCCTTCTCGGCGACGGCGAGGCCGGTATGCCAGGCGGTAGAGAGTCGCTTGCCGGGGATCGACTCCGGCTCACCGTCGGTCTTGCTGTTGTCCATGCTACGCAGGGGCGGCAGGCGCACGGTGATCGCGGTGACGATGAAGGTGATCGCCAGGGTCAGCCAGAAGTAGAGGTTCCATACGCTCATCAGGTCGAGGGTACGCGCCACGATGATCATGAAGGTCGCCGAGACCGTGGAGAAGCCAGTGGCGATGATCGCCGCTTCCCGGGCCGAGTACTGCCCCGCCTGGTAGACCCGGTTGGTGATCAGCAGGCCGATGGAGTAGCTCCCCACGAAGGAGGCCACGGCATCGATGGCCGAGCGCCCCGGCGTGCGCCAGACCGGCCGCATCACCGGCTGCAGCAGCACGCCGATCAGCTCCAGCAAACCATAGCTGATCAGTAGCGCCAGGAAGACGGCGCCGATGGGCACGATGAGCCCCACCGGTATCACCAGCCGCTCGAACAGGAACGGCAGCATATCCGGCTCATGCAGGAAACCGGGGCCCCAGCCGGTCATGGCCATCAGCGCCGCGGCCACACCGGCCAGCTTGAGCAGCGTGAAGA
>SKVX01000062.1 GCA_007129225.1 Halomonas sp. | reverse complement strand
TCCGCTCTACGTGAATCAAGATGGCCGCTCAACCGACACCACTTGAGGGAGGTCAGGTGGCCCATGCCGGTAATGAGAAAGGTCGCTTCGGAAAGGTCGTGTTTTTCGGTCACTCGGGCTGAGAAACTCTGCAGCGGGATCAGGTCCTCCTTGTTCTGAGACGACCGCACCGAGTAGAAGTTTGTCTCTACGGTCGATTGCTACGTACGGCCGGTGCTGTTCGGTTTCGATCTGCATTGCAGATTTCGTCGAGGACGACCCACAAGGGCTGCACCTCGGTGAATCTGAGCGTCTTCAGCAATACGATGATCCCACAGAAACACTGCCTTATGAGATCTGGTGATCCCAAACGTTTCCGGGTGGCAGGCGTCTCACGGAGCGAACGTCTCGCAGAGTGGAGCCGCTCCGCAAGCGCTCGCGGTACTCTCCTTAGCCCAATAATCGAGGAGAATGGGTTTGTGGGTTACAGTGAAAGTTTCTTCGAACTGCATGACAGCCAAATTCAAGTGCCGATTATTTGATGGCTAGATAGTACCAACCACGGGGATTTTATCCCAACAGGAATATAAATGCCGAACTGTATCCCCCCAATAGTGACTACCGACTCAAAACGCTCGCTAGTAAATAAAACGGCAATGTCCTTTTCAGAGCAGGGGCCACTGAAAACAATTGGAAAAGTATCCAAGTTCCTTGGTGATACAATAAATTATAATTGCTATTCAGCTAACCAGAAACTCAATTGGATCCGTCAAGGTGAATATCCGCTCGATGTTCGAATAGAAGCTACAAAATATGGGCTCAGTCCCTACTCGTATGTCTGGTTCGGCCTGCACAAAAAAAACCCCGATCAGTATTTAACCGATAGAGATTTTTTTAGGACAGTCAATAGAACTTACATTAATACCTTACACAACAAATATGTCTTTTATACTATGACAAAGCCGTACATTGATGCACTACCCAGATTATTCGGAATGCTGGTAGATGGACAGTACAGACACCCTCCAACAGGCAGTCCCTATATTGATTTGATTACACTGTTGGACTCTGAAGAGCGAGTCGTATTAAAGCCCATCCGTGGAGAATCCGGGAAAGGAGTCTTTTTGCTAGAAAAGACGAAAATAGGTTATAAATTAAATGGGGATCAAAAAAGAGAATCCGAGCTTTTATATATACTAGAAAATCTAGGTGATTATCTTATTAAAGAATTTGTACAACAACATATCTACGTGGATTCAGTCTTTCCAAACGCAACGAATACGCTCCGAGTTTATAGTGTCATTGACCCTCAGACGGGAGAGCCGGATGTTATTCGAGCAGCACATCGTTTCGGGTCGGAGGAGTCAGCACCCGTAGATAACTGGGATAGAGGTGGTTATTGTGCTCCCGTAGATATCGATACCGGACGAGTAATGGATCTCGTCGTCCTCGATAGTTTCTCGAGGCGATCTAGGTGTAGTCATCATCCAGACACGGGAGAGAAAATTAGCGGTCTCGCAGTTCCCTACTGGGACGATGTCCGAGAGATCGTTGTTCGGGCAGCCGACCTTCACAGAGGTGCTCCAATGGTTGGCTGGGATGTGCTCGTTTCTGAGGACAAACCAGTCATTATTGAAGGGAATCCTGTGCCAGGAATTCATCTCCTACAGATAGAGGAGGGAATATTTGAAGATGAGCGTGTCGCCGCCCTCTCCGCTCGATGAGAGAAAAAATATTTACTTACGTTTATGAAATAAGTGGGTGCTTTCAGCCTCAGAATACGCGCTCAAACACAAAAGTCTCATAGTACTCTTTCAATAAAAAAGTACACTAAGAGACTGCTTTCTGAATCCGAGTAACGAGGGTCGGTAGGTCATCATTTGTCCACAATAGTAGTTGGTCCACGTCCTTGCTGACTTGCTCGGTTCTGACGTCAACACGTACACCTGTTTTTATTTCGAGCGCGGTTTCAATGACTGCGCGCTGTGATTCGTTACGTATATGATTCAACTTCTGTAGCTGGTACCGTTTCGGCCGTGATGATCCGTATTTCATCCTCCGCAACAATATCCCAACGCATTCAACTAACGGGTTCGGCGACCTCGAATATCGCCGTTCGTACTCCCGCATAGCTATCTCCTGCCAATATGGTTCCAGCCGGTCGTGATCTTGGGTGATCGACGACAGTCGCGTTAGGTATTTCCAATGGGCCTCGGCGTTGGTTAACATCGATACGGATTCACCCTCGATCTGTGTGAGCATAGGTTGGGCACTCAGTAGGCGGTCCTCATCGAACGTCAATTTCACGACCATTCCCCACCTGGTACTCGGGCGTCGCTTTATGTACATGAGGAAATTACCCAAACTATAGAACACCGGCCGGCCATTGTGACGCTCCCATCCCTGGGGAACGTGAGGATGATGACCAATTACCGCGTCCACTCCGAGGTCGATAAACGATCGCAACTGACGTTGTCGTTGAAGAGGTGGAAACGGCACGTATTCGATCCCACCGTGAGCAATCAAGACGACCACGTCGTACGTCGCTACTCCTTCGCGAACTACAGACTTCGCGTTCGGATGTGAGATCCACGCTGTTCCCGGTGAATCGAACTTAGCGACCCCGAACTCTCGTTCACACAGGTTATATATTGCAATCGAAGTGGATCCGATCGTCGTTACAAAGGGTTCTATCGCGGTCTCCTC
>SKVX01000292.1 GCA_007129225.1 Halomonas sp. | reverse complement strand
TGGGCGGTCATGAAATTCGTCTGGCCGCCCCTGGTTCAAGCCATGGAAGAGCGGCGGCAGAAGATTGCCGAAGGTCTGGCCCAGTCCGAAGAGGCCGAGCAGGCGCTTGACCGTGCAACTTCCGAGGCCGAGGAGATCATTCGCGAGGCGCGCAAGAAGGCCGGCGAAATCATCGAGCAGGCCAACCAGCGTGGCACCCAGCTGGTCGAGCAGGCCAAGCAGGATGCCCTGAGTGAGCGTGATCGCCAGGTTGCTGCTGCCGAAGCGGAAATCCGTCAGGCGACCAACCAGGCTCGCGAAGCACTGCGTCAGCGCCTGGCCGAACTGGCTGTCAGCGGTGCCGGGCGCGTGATCGAGAAGGAAATCGATCCGGCCAAGCATCGTGACATGCTCGACAAACTGGCCACGGAGCTCTAGGTCATGCTCAATCGAACCACACTGGCCCGCCCGTATGCCCGCGCGGTATTCGAAGTGGCCCGTGATGCCGGGCAACTGTCGGCGTGGAACGAGCGCCTGGTTTATGCGGCCGCACTGGTTTCCAGCCCGGAGCTTCGCCAGTTCAGTGGTGATCCGCGCATCAGTCGTGAACAGATGCTGAATTTGTTTTCGGATCTCGGAGAAGGCCGGTTTGATGATCAGTTCATCGCCTTTTTGAAGGTGCTGGTCAATTACGGCCGACTCGGTCTGCTTCCCGAAATTGCAGCCCAGTTTGAACATTACCGCCGCGAGGCCGAGGCGCGAATTCGCGTCGAGGTTTCATCGGCCATGCCGATGAGCGACGAGGAAGTCGCAGGCCTTAGCAAACGCCTCCAGGCCCGTTTCGGTCGTGAGGTGGATCTTGATATTGAAGTCGATGCCAGCCTGATCGGTGGTGCGGTGATCCGTGCCGGCGACCAGGTCATCGACGGCAGCGTGCGCGGCCGACTTGAACAGCTTGGCCGCAGCCTGAGCCACTGACGAATGGCCCCGACAGGTCAGACCAACCAGCAACCGAATCTCTTGTAAGGATTGCAAGCAATGCAACAGACCCTGAACCCGACAGAAATTTCCGATCTGATCCGCAAGCGCGTCGAGCAGTTCGAAGTCACCTCCCAGGCCCGCACCGAAGGGACCGTGGTCAGCGTTTCCGATGGTATCTGCCGCCTGCATGGCCTGGCCGATGTCATGCAAGGGGAAATGATCGAGTTCCCCGGTGAAACCTACGGCCTGGCCCTCAACCTCGAGCGCGATTCCGTGGGGGTGGTCATCATCGGTGACTACGAGCACATCCGTGAAGGTGATACCGCCCGCTGCACCGGCAAGATTCTGCAGGTGCCGGTTGGTGAGGGTCTGCTGGGGCGGGTGGTCGACGCGCTGGGTGAGCCGATCGACGGGGCCGGCCCCATCGAAAGCGCCGGCAGCGAGCCGATCGAAAAGATCGCTCCGGGCGTGATCGAGCGCCAGTCGGTCAGTCAGCCGGTCCAGACCGGTCTGAAATCCATTGACGCCATGGTGCCAATCGGTCGCGGACAGCGCGAGTTGATCATCGGTGACCGTCAGACCGGCAAGACCGCCGTGGCCATTGATGCGATCATCAATCAGAAAGGCACTGGCATCAAGTGTATCTATGTCGCGATTGGCCAGAAAGCCTCCTCGGTGGCCAACGTCGTCAACAAACTCGAAGAACACGGCGCCATGGAGCACACCATCGTGGTGGCTGCCAACGCATCGGATTCGGCCGCGATGCAGTACATTGCACCGTACGCCGGTTGTGCGATGGGCGAATACTTTCGTGATCGTGGCGAAGACGCCCTGATCATCTACGACGATCTGACCAAGCAGGCCTGGGCTTACCGCCAGGTATCACTGCTGTTGCGTCGTCCGCCGGGCCGTGAAGCCTATCCGGGTGATGTGTTCTATCTTCACTCGCGCCTGCTCGAGCGTGCCTCGCGAGTCAACGCCAATTACGTCGAGAAAATAACGAACGGCGAAGTCAAGGGCAAAACCGGTTCGCTGACTGCACTACCGATCATCGAAACCCAGGCGGGTGACGTGTCCGCCTTCGTTCCCACAAATGTGATCTCGATTACCGACGGCCAGATTTTCCTGGAAACCGATCTGTTCAATGCCGGTATTCGTCCAGCCATCAACGCCGGCCTGTCGGTCTCACGCGTGGGTGGCGCGGCCCAGACCAAGATCATCAAGAAGCTTGGCGGCGGTGTTCGCCTGGCCCTGGCCCAGTACCGTGAGCTTGCAGCGTTCTCACAGTTCGCCTCCGATCTGGATGAAGCCACCCGCAAGCAGCTTGAGCGCGGTCAGCGGGTCACCGAACTGATGAAACAGGCGCAGTATTCGCCGATGTCGGTGGCCGACATGGCGGTCAGTCTGTTTGCCGGCAACGAGGGTTATCTCGATGATTTGCCGCTGAACAAGGTGGTCGACTTCGAAAGCGCCGTGCTGGACTACATGCGCAACTCGCATGCCGAGCTGCTGGGCAAGATCAACGAAAGCGGTGATTTCAACGATGAAATCGCCGGCGAGCTCAAGGCCGCGCTGGACGAGTTCAAGTCGACCGGTAGCTGGTAAAGGTGCGGGAAAAGGTAAAAGGTAAAAGGTAAAAGGACCGTAGACTCTTATGAGTGGATCCAAGGAAATCGTAGGCAAGATCAAGAGTGTGCAGAACACGCGCAAGGTGACGCGTGCGCTGGA
>SKVX01000091.1 GCA_007129225.1 Halomonas sp. | reverse complement strand
GTGGCCATCTGGGAGGCGTCCGATGGCGTAGGGGCGGACCTGGTCACCAGCGCCCTCTCGGTGGCCGATATCTTCACCGCACTGCTGGTCTTCGGCTTCACGGTGATGATGGCGCGTAACCTGCCCGGCCTGCTGGAGGTGATGGTGTTGTCGCGGCTGGAGCTTAAGCAGGGCAGCGCCTATGCCATCACCTCGCTGCTCTCCTACACCATCGTCGGCACCGGTCTTATCGTGTCGCTGGCCACGCTGGGGGTGGCCTGGAGCCAGCTGCAGTGGCTGGTGGCGGCCCTGGGCGTGGGGCTGGGCTTCGGCCTGCAGGAGATCTTCGCCAACTTCGTTTCGGGCCTGATCATCCTCTTCGAGCGACCGGTGCGCATCGGCGACACCATCACGCTGGGCAATCTTACCGGCACGGTGAGCAAGATCCGGATACGGGCCACCACGGTGACCGATTTCGATCGTAAGGAGATCATCATACCCAACAAGACCTTCGTCACCGACCAACTGATCAACTGGTCGTTGTCGGATACGATCACACGGGTGGTACTCCGGTTCGGGGTGGCCTACGGCTCGGATCATCGCCTGGTCCATCAACTGCTGCGCCAGGCGGCCGACGAGAACCACCGCGTCCTGGCCGAGCCCGAGCCGCAGGTATTCTTCATGGATTACGGCGACAGCACGCTCAACTTCGAGCTACGTGTCTTCGTCAATGCCCTGGGCGATCGGCTTTACGCCACTGACGAGATCAATTGTCGGGTGGGGGAGCTGTTTGCCGAGCACGAGGTGGATATCGCCTTCAACCAGCTCGAGGTATGGCTGCATCGCCCCGACGGCGGGGCGAAGAAAGTGCAGAGTCTCACACCTGCGCAAAAGCGTGTTTCCACTCACCCGCCAGCTGGCGCAGGGGGCGGTGATCCGGGCGATATCGATATCGGTGATGGAGGCGGAGATGGCGGAGATGCAGGGCGTTAGTCGTCCTCAGCTCGCACGGCGCGCAGCAGGAACTCCCTATTGCCGTCGCTGCCAAGCAGGGGGCTCTCCTGCCAGTGCAGGATGCGAAAGCCGGCATCGTCGCAGGCGCTGCGCAGCCGCGTTTCCACGGCGAGGTCGCTTGCCGGGTCCTTGACGATACCGCGGCGGTCGACACTCCCCGGGCCGAGCTCGAACTGCGGCTTGACCAGGCTGAGCAGTTCACCGCCGGGGTGCAGCAGGCGGGCGAGCTGCGGCAGTATCAGCGTCTGGGAAATGAAGGAGACATCCATTACCGCGATGTCGGGCCCCTCGGCGCCCTGTGCGGCCAGGGCCGCGTGTAGCCGTGCTTCGTCGGCCATGGCCCGGGCGTTGAGCCCCTCCAGACAGGTGATCCTTGCTTCGCCGCGCAGCTCGGCATCCAGTTGGCCGTGGCCCACCTCCACGCCGATCACATGGCGGGCACCGTAGCGCAGCGCACAGTCGGTGAAGCCGCCGGTGGACTGCCCCACATCCAGTATCAGCCTGGTCGAGAAATCGAGTCCCAGGGCTTCGATCAGTGCCTCGAGCTTGAGCCCCCCCCGCGATACATAACGCTCCTCGGGGTCCTCGGTCACATTGAGGCGGCAGTCTTCGGCGAGCTTTTCGCTTGGCTTGTCGAGCACCCGGCCGCTGCTGGCCACGCTGACACGGCCGTTGCGGATCAGACGCTGGGCCCGGGTGCGTGAGCGGGCGAGGCCCTGGCTGACGAGTAGCTGGTCGAGGCGGGGCATGGGTGTCTCCGGCAGGAAAAGAGATTGGCAGGACGGCGGGCAACAAGGCAGGCCGCCATTATGGCATACTCATTTCGTTAGCCGGTTAACAGAAGGTTGGAGAATGGGGCGCGCAGCAAGCAGGGCATTGGCCAGGTCACTGGGGATTGGAGCGCTGGGCGGGCTCCTTTTCCAGCTTACCGGCTTGCCGCTGGCCTGGATGCTGGGACCGCTGGTGGCCAACCTGCTGGTCTCGGCGCAGGGTGTCGATGTCAGGGTTCCCGAAGGCCTGCGCGAGACCTTTCTCGGCGTGCTGGGACTGGTGCTGGGCAGCCAGGTCACGCCGCAGCTGGCCGAGCGGGTGCTGGACTGGCCCCTGTCGGCGGCGCTGCTGTTGCTCGGCGTGGCGGCTTCCACCGCGGCGGCGGCAGCCTGGTACCGGCGCTGCGGCTTCGACTCGGTAAGTGCCTGGTTTGCCTCGGCACCGGGCGCCATGACGGCGATGATTCTGATGGGGGAAAAGAGTGGTGGCGATCCGCAGCGAATTGCCATTGCCCAGTCGCTGCGCATCATTCTGGTGGTACTGTGGTTGCCACCCCTTTTCTGGCTCTGGGAAGGCGGCGCCCAGGTCGAAGCAGCGGCGGTGACCTCGGCCCATCTCTGGATGCTGCTGGCGCTGCCGCTGCTGATCGCGCTGGGTAATCGACTTCGACTGCCCAGCGCATCGCTGTTGGCTCCTCTGCTCTTTGCCGCGCTGCTGTCGGGATTCGACGTGGCCAGCCTGCAACTCCCTGACTGGGGCCTGAACGTGATGCTATGGGTGCTGGGCAGCGCCATCGGGTCGCGGTTCAAGGGCCTGTCGAGGGCGCGCCTGGGTCGTTATCTGTTGGAGGCCGGCGTCGCGACGCTGCTGGCTCTTGGAGTGCTGGCACTGTTCGCCGAGGCCATCCATCGGCTCATTGGTGTGCC
>SKVX01000126.1 GCA_007129225.1 Halomonas sp. | reverse complement strand
GGGTCCAGGCCTTGGCTTCCAGGGCGGCGTCCATCGGCGGTAGTCGATCCCGGTAGCCCGATTCGCCGGGCGCGGTAGCCGCCAGCGCTAAGGGTGCGTCCAGGGGGGAGGAGTTGCGCTCGAGCATCTCGCTGCGGGGAATCCGGTTGAGGTCATCCACCAGGGAGACGAAGAACTGCGGCAGGCCAGCCTGATTGTAGGCGGGGTTCTCGGCGTCGTTCTGGTGGCGGTTCGCCACGTAGTCGATACGGTAGGGGAAGAGGGTGTCCTCGGGGTTGCGTACCTCGATATTGTAGGTACGCCACAGGTTGCGATCTGGCGGCAGGCGGGCGGCGGAGGTGTGGCAGACGCTGTAGCTGCGGGTGTAGCGCACCTTGCCGAGGATATGCTGCAGCTCCCGCTGGGTATTGCTCAGGCCGTCGCCGAACGTCAGCAGCGGCAGGGCGTCTTCGGCATGGGTGGCCATGATCAGCAGGTCTGCCTCCCAGCGACGTTCACCGGGATCACGCTCCGTCAGCGTCACGCCCTGGGTCGAGAGGCTGGCCTCCACCTCGATGCCGCGCAGGATCTCGACGCGGGGGCCCGGCGTATTCGGGTTGGTGATATGGGCGGAGAGGGCTTCCAGCCAGTGCTGGGCACCGTGCTCGAAGTAGCGGCGGTCCGGGGGCGAACCGCCCTCCTGAATGCGGTAATACTCGAAGGGGGCCTGGAGCGGCATGCCGCCCGGGCCGCGATCGTCGGCGAAGTACATGGCCGAGATGCGGGGGTGGTAGATGGTCTGGCGGATACGCTCCAGCCGCGTCGGCAGCTCGGGGTCCTGCCAGTCAATGGGCACTCTCAACCGGTCCGCCGCTGCGGCCAGCATCTCGGCGGGGGCGGCCACGCAGGCATCGAAGAAGTCATCCACCGTATAGCGCGGCGTGATGCGGCGATTCTCCACCAGGGCGATGGCGCTTTGGTGTACCACCGGGATCAGCAACGCCAGCCGGCCGCCATCGACCTTGCTCAATTCGTGGGCCGGGTCGCTGACCCCACGGAACAGGTCCCTGTCGTCGGTCAGGGCGATGCTCCCGTCACGGCTGAAATAGCTCTCGGTATTCTCCAGGGGCTTCATGCGCTCCAGCACGCCGATCTCGCTGAGTATCGCGCGCAGGCGGTGGTAGGTGGCCAGGTTGATGTCATTGACCCCCAGGTCGGCCCAGCGGCGGTAGGGCGAGTCGGGCTTTCCCGGATGGCGCCGGGAGCCCAGATCGACCCATACTGTCTCGGCGTTGCCGCCCAGGGTGGCCTTGCGCTCGAAGAGGGTGACCTCGATCTGCCGGGCCGCTTCGCTGCCGTACTTTTGGCAGCCGAGTTTTTGCAGATAGTAGGCCAGCGAAAGGCCGGAGACCCCGCCGCCGATGATGGCGACCCGCAGCGGTGCATGGTCCATGATGGCGCCCTCTGGTAATTGTTTCCCCAAGAATCCATCAAGAGCACGCCGCGACCAAGGGGGTAACATCAGCTGATACCGAAGTGATCCGTTGTGGTTCGGCGCCCCTGATCCTGCAGCCGGAATTTTGGCATCATGGAGCCTCTAGCGTGCTAGGTTTGCAAACGAATCGACAGCGGAGAGTGCCATGTCATGCGCTGATTCGGACGAGCCTTTACGTCGCGCCGAGGATGCCCTGCAGAGGGGTGACTGGCCCACGGCCCGCACCACTTTCAAGCAGGCACTGGAGGCCAGAGAGAGCGCCGAGGCCTACGAGGGTTTGAGTTGGGCCGCGCTGGCCATGGATGCGGGCGATGAGGCGCTATGGGCTCGCCAGAACGCCTACCGGCTGTACAGGAAACAGAATGACCCTGTCAGTGCCGCACGCATGGCCATGTGGGCCGGCAAGGACCACGAAGACTATCGCGGCGAGCTGGCAGTGGCCCGCGGCTGGCGGCAGCGCGCGCACCGCCTGCTGAAGGATCGGCCAACGGTGCCGGAACACGGCTGGCTCGCCCTGTTCGACTGCTGGGCATCCCTCAGCCACGATGAGGATCCTGCTCATGTCCAGCAGTGCGCCCGCACCGCGGTGGCCGTCTCTGAAGCCTGCGATGAACCCGACCTCGGCATCCTTGCCCTCGCCATGGAAGGGCTGGCGCTAGTCAGCGACGGTCGCGTGGAAGAGGGCATGGGGCGGCTTGACGAGGCGGCTGCTGCGGTTCTCGGCGGTGAACTGCGGCAGCCGATCTGGGAGCTGCCCATCCTCTGCTGGCTGATCTTTGCCTGCGAACGGGTCCGCGATTTCGGCCACGCCGCCGAGTGGTGCGAGATGATGCGTACCGCCGCCGAACGCCTGGAACACACGGCCAGCCAGGGGATCTGCCGCGCGCATTACGCCACGATACTGGCCTGCCGCGGTCGATGGCAGGAGGCGGAGGCGACCCTGAGCGAGGCTGCGGCCTGTTTCCAGGCCAGTTGGCCGCCACAGACCGCGGAGACCACGATCCGTCTGGGCGATCTGCGACGGCGCCAGGGGCGTCTGGACGAGGCCGAAGCGTTGATGCGGCCGCTGGAGTGGCATCCACTGGCCATGCTCGGCCTGGCCGAGATCGCTCTGGAGTGCGGCCGGCTCCAGGAAGCCGTGGAACGGGTCGAGACCCATTTGCGCCATATCCCCGAAGGCAACCGCCTTGGCCGTGCTGCGGCCCTGGAACTGCAAGT
>SKVX01000530.1 GCA_007129225.1 Halomonas sp. | reverse complement strand
GCCGCCGCCTAGGGCTTTGCCATAAGTCGGGGCACCAGCTTCTCCCCTAGCCGTTCGGTAAACAGGACGATGAAAAGCGGACCTTGCTGCCGAGCGGCTCCCTTCCCGGTGTGTGCCGTTTGCCGTCTTTATCTATAGACTGACTTTGCCTATAATGGTGTCTATAGACACATATTGAGCATCGACATGAACGCTACTGAAGCGGCTAACCACAGCAAGGCCACTGCTGCCACCGGGCTGAAGACTGCGGTCGCGATCCTTGAGAAGTGGGGAGCGAGCGGTGAGCAGGGCGCGACGATACTGCGTATTTCCCGCAGCACCTATGCCCGGGCCAAGCGGCGCGACCCGACCTGGGAGGTCAGCCTCGATACGGATCAGCTCACGCGCATCAGTTTGGTATTGAACATTCACTCGGCGCTGCGGGTGGTCTTCGACAATCCGGAGAATCTTTACGGCTTCATGTCGATGGCCAATCACAACGCCTTTTTCCATGGCCGCACGCCGCTGGAAGTCATGGCGCAGGGTGACTTCATTTCTCTCTACGAGACTTTCAAGCGAATCGACACCCTGCGAGGCGCTGGATGGTAAGCCTGGAAGCGCTTCCTCAACTGCCAAGCAGGCAGCGACGCGCCTATCGGCTGGTGAATTCCAAGTTTCCTCCCATCAGCGTTTTCGACGATGTCGCCAATGCCGACGAGTTCCAGGCGCTTTACGAGCTACAGGCACTGACCAACCCTCGCCTGAAGAACCAAGCCGGCCGCCTCGACCTGATCCCACCCGAAAATATCCCCTTCGGCATCCCCGGATGTTCCTACGCGGTGGCGCCATTCACCCATGTAAACCCCGATGGCTCTCGCTTCAGTGACGGTAGCTTTGGCGTCCTGTATATGGGCGACACCATGGAGACGGCCCTGGCCGAGGTCCAGCATCACCAGGAGACATACTGGCGCAATGTTCCCGCTCTCAGCTACGAGCGCTTCGTGTTTCGCGGCCTGGCCTGCGATTTCGACGAGGCCGGGATGTTGGATGGGCTGACCCTCCCCAGGACGCACGACATCTACTCGCCGGACGATTACAGCGCTTCCCGCCAGCTTGGGCTTTCGCTCAAGGAGAATGGCACGCCGGGGTTACGCTACCATTCGGTGCGCGCTTCCAAGGCCACCTGCTGGGGGCTGATAACGCCAAGTCCGGTCACGTCCGTGGTGCAAACCGCTCACTTCGAGATGATCTGGAGTGGCGCCATCATCTCGGTCAATCAGGTGTCGTCAATTGCGGGCGATGTCACATAAGGGGGCCTTCACCTCTCGACCTTCACGACATCAAAAACGGTCCCGGCTGCGTGATGCGAAACGTCAGTCAAGAATGACGCTCGACGATAGAACGGCAGGCGCTCTCTCTAGACGGAGAGTCCAGCAACCCCATGATCCAGTCGCGCACGGCAGCGATGGCCGGCTCCTCGAGTCGCTCGGGCGGGTAGACGAGCTGGAAGGGAGCGGCCTGTATCTCGGGACCGAATGGCTGTACCAGGCGCCCCTGACGCAGCTCCTCCTCGATCAGGTACCGACTCATCAAGGCGATGCCCTGGCCATCTAGCGCAGCGGTGATGCCGTGGGTTTCGTCGGAGAACATCAGCCCGGCGCTGACGTCGAGCCCCGGGACCTGGACCTGGCGCTGCCAGGCCGCCCAGTCCAACGGCGCGGGCGACGAGAAGTGGAGCAGCGTATGGCGCACCAGCTCGGCCGGTTCACGCAGCTTCAGCATGGGGCTGCAGACGGGTACGAAGACATTGTCGAACAGCTTCTCTGCGACCAGCCCGGGCCAGGGGCCCACGCCATAGCGAATCGCCATGTCGGCGACGATGCCGTCCAGAGCGACCGCCTCGTGGGAGACCTGGATGCTCAGGTCGATCTGCGGGTGGGCGTCGCGCAGCAGACACACCCAAGGCAACAGCCAGCGCGCGGCCACGGCCGGCGTGGTCGAGAGCTTCACGCCATGGCGCGAGGGAGGCCGTCGCAGCTTGGTCACCGTCTCGGCGATGGCATCGAAGGAGTCGCTCAGCACCGCCAGCAGCGTCTGTCCCTGGGCCGTCAGTATTAGCTGCCGTGGCCTGCGCACGAACAGGGCGATACCCAAGCTCTCCTCGAGCTGACGAATCTGGTGACTGATCGCCGTCGGCGTCACCGAAAGTTCCTCGGCCGCCCGCTTGGCACTGAGGTGGCGCGCCGCGGCCTCGAAGGCGCGCAGGGCGGAGAGTGAGGGCAGTCGGCGTGGCGTCATGGCTGAGTTTAATTTTGCATTAGCGGAAAAGAATCGTCGTTTGTCGCCCTACTGTGCTTCTGGCTTGATGACAAGAGCTGTCAAGCAAGGCTGAAAACAGCTCATCCGAATAATCCTACACCCAGCGAAGGAGAAATCCCATGACCCGTCTACTCCACCTCGATGCCAGCCCGCGACCCGGTCGCGCCGGCAGCCAGGTCCACGGCTCACATACCCGCCGGCTGTCCCACCACTTCGTTTCCCGCTGGCGTACTTTGGAACCGGATGTCGAAATCATTTATCGCGACATCGGCTTGTCCTCGCCACAGCTGACCAGCGTCGAATGGATAGAAGCCGCCTTCACACCCGCCGAGCAGCAAACCGAGCCGATGCGGATAGTGCTTGCCGAGAGCGATGCCCTGGTCGCAGAGGTCGAGCG
>SKVX01000072.1 GCA_007129225.1 Halomonas sp. | reverse complement strand
CGCTCTCGCGGCGGTTGCCGGTGACCTCGGCGGGGCGCAGGAAGGGCAGCGCCAGGCACCAGGCGCGGGTCTCGCCATCGGCGTCGGTCAGTGGCACCAGAAGGCGCTCGGCGTCGAGGCTGCCGTCGTCGCACCAGCTCACCCGGCCGAGGGCATGGGCATTTAGGCGGCGCATCAGTGGGCCGGGCAGTTCGATGCGGCTGCCGCTGTCGTGGTTGCCGGCGATCATCACGATGTCGAGCCGGGGCAGGCGACGATGGGCCTCGACGATGAAGCCGTAGAGCTGCTCCTGGGCGCGCAGGGAGGGGTTGACCACGTCGAACACATCGCCGGCGATCAGCAGGGCGTCGGGCCGTCGCGCCTCCAGGGTTCGAAGCAGCCAGTCGAGGAAGGCACCATGCTCGACATGGCGCTCCTGGCCGTGGAAGGTCTGGCCCAGGTGCCAGTCGGCGGTGTGGATCAGTTTCATCGAAGCGCTTCCCAGCTATGGTGACCAGCGACATGAAAGCGATAGTCTACGCGAGACACAAGGACGAATCAGGAGGTCCGCGCATGCCCGCCCCACCGCTGCACGACTGGAACCTGACCCCGGAGGAGGCCATGGCGCTGCAGAAGCGTCTGGCCGGCAACATTGAACGGAAGGATCGGATCGGCCCCGTGCGGAATATCGCCGGGGTCGACATCGGCTTCGAAGAGGGTGGGGAGATGACCCGGGCCGCGGTGGTGGTGCTGAGCTGGCCGACGCTTGTCCCGGTGGAGCAGGTGGTCCACCGCGAGCCGACACGCATGCCCTACGTGCCCGGGCTGCTGTCGTTCCGTGAGATCCCGGCGGCGCTGGCGGCCTTCGCCCTGCTCACCACCCGGCCCGAACTGGTCATGGTCGACGGCCAGGGCATCGCCCACCCGCGTCGCCTGGGGGTGGCCTCGCACCTGGGGCTGTGGCTCGACCTGCCGACCATCGGCGTGGCCAAGTCGCGGCTATGCGGTACGCATGACCCGGTGCCCGAGGCGAAGGGAGAGTGGACGCCGCTGCGCCATCGCGGTGAGACCATCGGTGCGGTGCTCCGCTCCCGCTTGGGGGTGAAGCCTCTCTATGTCTCACTCGGTCATCGCCTCTCGCTTGCGACCTCGCTCGACTGGGTGGTGCGCTGCCTGGGACGCACCAAGCTGCCCGAACCGACGCGGCTGGCCGACCGGCTGGCCTCCCGGCGTGACGAGAAAAGTCGCTGATGGCCGCCTTGGGCTTTGCATTCCTTGCCGCCGCGTTCGACCATGGGGTTCCGTCACCTGCCGAGCCCTGCCATGTCCGCTTCGATTAGCCCCGCCCTCGCCGCGACCCGTACCTGGGTCGAGCACTTTGTGGTTGCCCACGACGTCTGTCCCTTCGCCGGCCGGGAACTGGCCCGCGATACCATTCGCTATGTGGAAGTGGAGGCCAGCGAGTGGGAGCCGGCCCTGCTGACGCTGATCGAGGAGTGCCATCGACTCGACGAGACGCCGGCGGTCGAGACGACCCTGCTGGTGCTGCGTCATGGGCTGGGGGACTTCGACGACTACCTCGATTTCCTGGCCGTCGCCGAGGCGTTGATGGCCGATCAGGGCTACGAGGGCATCTACCAGCTGGCCAGCTTCCATCCCGACTACTGCTTCGAGGATGTCGAGCCGGACGACCCCGCCAACTTCACCAATCGCTCGCCGTGGCCGATGCTGCACCTGCTGCGGGAGGCGAGCCTCGAGCAGGCGCTGGCACACCATGCCGATCCGGAGGCGATACCCGAGCGCAACATCGAATTGATGCGTAGCCTGGGGGCGGAGCACCTGGCCGCCAACCTGGCCAAGCTGCGCGACAAGAACGCTTCCTGATCGATATCGTTTAGACGATATCCAGCGGCACCTTGCGCGTCGGCGCCGGAAAGGCATCGTCGAGCCTTGCCACTGTCTCGTCATCGAGCTCGATCGTCAGCGCGGCGGCATTCTCTTCGACATGTTCCGGCTGCACCGCCTTGGGAATGGCGATGACGTCGCGACGCCCCTCGAACGGACGGATGACCCAGGCCAGCAGCAGCTGGGCGGGGGTGATGCCTAACCCATCGGCAAGCTCGCGGACCACAGGGTGCCCGAACAGGTCGTGGCGAAGCTGGCCGGCCTGGGCCAGCGGGCAGTACGCCATCAGCGGCAGGTCGTGACGGCGTGCCCAGGGTCGCAGCGCCGCCTCGATGCCTCGGGAGCCGAGGTGGTAGAGCACCTGGTTCACCGCGCAGTCAGCGCCGCCGGGCAGGACATGGAGCGCATCGAGTTCATCGACGTCGAAGTTGGAGACGCCGAAGCGGCGAACCTTGCCCTGCTCGCGCAGTCGCTCGAAGGCCTCCAGGGTCTCGCCCAGGGGAATGTTGCCCGGCCAGTGAAGCAGGTAGAGATCGAGATGGTCGGTGCCAAGGCGGGCAAGGCTGCGTTCGCAGGCGTCGATGGCGCTTTGGCGACCGGCGTTCCAGGGGTAGACCTTGGAGACCAGGAAGGCCCGGTCGCGGCGCCCGGCCAGGGCCTCGCCGACAACTTCCTCGGCACACCCGTCACCATACATCTCGGCGGTATCGATCACGGTCATGCCGAGTTCGAGGCCTTGCTGAAGGGCACGGACTTCGTCGCGGTGAGGGGCCAGGCCTTCGCCCATGTACCAGGTTCCCTGGCCGATGGCCGG
>SKVX01000369.1 GCA_007129225.1 Halomonas sp. | reverse complement strand
TAAAGACTCGCTGGCACGGCCACGCCATCTTTCCGGTGATCGCGGCTCTGGGGGGCCAGCTGGAACTGCGTTCCAACTGGCGACTCTACGTCGAGGAATTTACCCTGGCGCTGGAGCAGGCCACCGGGGTGAAGGCCACAGTGGAAGCCCATGATCCCGGTACGAATTGCCTGACGCCCTTTGAACAGAAGTACCATGCCAGTGGTCAGTCCTTGTGGCGACTTGCTGTCTCACTGCCGCATTCGCCGGGCCTGGTGCCCGTCGCATCGAAGGAGGAGTGCTGAGATGGCGTTCGTCTATCTGGCCCTGGCCATCGTGGCCGAGGTGGTGGCCACCAGTGCGCTCAAGGCCACCGAAGGCTTTACCCGGCCCTGGCCCAGCCTGATAGTGGTGGCCGGTTACGTGCTGGCCTTCTACATGTTGTCGCTGGTGCTGCGTACCATTCCCGTGGGCGTCGCCTATGCGATATGGGCCGGCATGGGAATCGTGCTGGTGGCGCTGGTCGGTGCCCTGGTCTTCGGTCAGCGGCCGGACTTGCCGGCGGTGCTGGGGATCACGCTGATCATCGCGGGCGTCGTGGTGATCCAGCTGTTCTCGCGCATATCTGTACACTGAGTGCGGTGTGTCGGGCCGATCACGGTGGCCCGATGTTATTCCAATATGAGGTGTCTGTTCATGTCGCGTTGGCCTGTCCTGCTACTGGGGTTGTTGTTTGGATTGCTGTTGCCACTGGGGGCGGCGGGTTCCGGTTTCCCGGAGCTGGAGCGCATGCTCGAGAGAGGCTTTCTGGTCAGTGCCGAAGCCAAGCTGCTCGATAGCGGCGAAGTCCTGGGTGCCATCGAGCCCCATCGCCAGCTGTCGCCCGCCTCGGTGACCAAGGCTTACCTGGCGGCGGCGGCGCTGGATCGCTGGGGGCCCCAGCACCGCTTTACCACCCGACTGGCGAGCGATGCCGGGCTCAACGGCGACGGCGTCGTCACCGGCGACTTGACCCTCGAGGGGGGCGGCGACCCGGCGCTCACCACCGAGGATCTGTGGCGCCTGGCACAGCGCCTCCATCAGCGCGGGGTACGCGAGGTGGAGGGACGACTGGTGGTCAGCCAGTGGCGCTTTGGCCCCGTGGAGTGCATCACTACCGATCGCTGCGAGGCGCGTACCCGGACGGCCAACGCCTACAGCGCGCTGCTCTCGTCGGCGGGGGTCAACTACGGCAGCTGGTGCGTCAGCGTGGCGCCCGGCGCGGCAGCCGGCCAGCCGGCGCAGATCACCAGCTGCGACAGCCAGACCACCATCGTCGGTATCGACAACCACGTCGAGACCCGCCCTGCCGACAGCGGCACCGAGCTCAATGCCGAACGCGTCACTCGAGAGGGCCAGGATCTCATGGTGCTGCGCGGCCAGATATCGCTGAACGCCTCGCCGCGGGAGGTCTACCGGGCCAGCAGCGACCCGGCGCAGCAGACGGCGCGCACCATGGCTGCCATGCTCGAACAGGCCGGGATCGCGGTGCGCCAGGGCTATACCACCAGCGTCGAGAAACCCTCTGCCGGTGCCCGCACCCTGGCGGCAGTGGATGGCAAGCCGCTGCAGGAGCTGTTGCTGCGTACCATGAACTACTCCAACAACTTCATGGCCGACGTGCTGGCGCTCAATCTGGTCGATACGCCGCGCAGCACCCTGCTGCAGGCTGGCGATGCCATCGAGCACTACGTGGCGGGCCTGCCCGATCACGGGCCGTTGATCATGCTCAGCGGCAGTGGGCTGACCACCGAGAATCGCACCTCGGCCCACGGCTCCAACCTCCTGCTGGAGAGCATGTTTCATCGCACGGCGCTGTTTCCGAGCTTCGTAGCCAGCTTCCAGTCGCCGGCCAATGGGGTTTCGCGCTTCATCCGGCGGGGATCGTCCACCTTCCAGAACCACGTCATGCTCAAGACCGGGACCCTCAACCAGCCCATCGCCGTGCGCTCGGTGAGCGGCTACTTCCGTACTCTCTCCGGACGCTGGGGCGTCTTCAGCGTGCTGGTCAATGGTACCGCGACGACGCCGTGGCTCAACTGGGCCCAGGTGCTCGATCCCCTGGCCGAGGATCTGGAGCGCATGATTGAGGCCCACTGACACTGCGGTCTCCCCATCAACCAGCCTGCTATCGGGCTCGAGACAGGAAGTAGAGAACCATGAAGCCTGGACGTACCGGCTGGCGCCATCTGATCGACTCCACCAGCTATTCGCTCAAGGGTCTACAGCTCGCCTTTCGCCATGAAGCGGCGTTCCGCCAGGAGCTGGTCCTTTGCGCGGTCCTGCTGCCGCTGGCCTGGTGGATCGGCAATGGCCCGGTGGAGTGGATCCTGCTGCTGGGAAGCTGTCTGCTGGTCCTGATTGTCGAGCTGCTCAACAGCGCCATCGAGAGTGTGGTGGACCGCATCGGCACCGAACACCATGAGCTTTCGGGGCGGGCCAAGGACATCAGCTCGGCGGCGGTGATGCTGTCGCTGCTCCTGGCCGGCCTGGCCTGGGGTCTGCTCAGCTGGCAGAAATTCCTGGGCTGAGCGGAGCCATGGTCACCTGTGGGGTGCCGGTAAGGCCTCGCCTTCGTTATGCTGGAGGCATTCGAGCTGCGACAAGGCGAGCTGCCCATGGCCCTTCCCGATGACTTCCTCCCCGACGACGACACTCCCGCCGTGCTCAGGCCCGCCCTGGGCAAGGCATGGCAACGGCTGAGGGATAGCCTGGCCCAGGCCGACAATGTCGCCGAGATGACAGGTCAGGAGCTGCCCTCGGAGAGCTGGGAAGCGCTCGATGAGCAGCGCCGACGCCAGCTGGCCCGGGTGCTTGCCGTTTCCGACTTCGTTGTCGATACCCTGGTTCGCTATCCCGAGTGGTTGCTGCATCTGGACGCCAGCGGCGAACTGGAACAGGCGCCCCCAAAGGAAGAACTGATCAACGCCCTGGGCGAGCGGCTGGACGCGGCCGACGACGAGGCCGCCATGCATGCGGCCATCCGGCGGTTTCGGCGGGCACGCATGCTGGGTATCGTCTGGCGCGACCTGACGCGCCCTTCCGGCGTGGACATGTGGAATACCAGCGCGGCGGTTGCTCGCCTTGCGGAGGTCTGCCTGGATGGCGCCCTCGGCTGGCTGGAGGCACACCTCGAGCCTCGCTGGGGTCGCCCCGCTCCGCGTGGGGACGGCAGCGAGCAGCGCCTGGTGGTGCTGGGCATGGGCAAGCTGGGTGCCGGCGAACTGAACCTCTCCTCGGATATCGATCTGATCTTTGCCTACGCCGAGACAGGCGACACCCGGGGCGGGCGCAAGGCGCTCGAACATCAGGAGTATTTCACCAAGCTGGGGCAGCGGCTGATCACCGCCCTGGACGCGGTGACCGCCGATGGCTTCGCCTTCCGCGTCGACATGCGCCTGCGCCCCCTGGGCGACGGCGGGCCACTGGTGGGCAACTTCGCCTCGCTGGCCTCCTACTATCAGGACCAGGGGCGCGAATGGGAGCGCTATGCCCTGCTCAAGGCACGGCCGGTTGCCGGCGATATGGATGCGGGCGGCGAGCTGCTGGCCAACCTGCGGCCCTTCGTCTATCGCAAATATCTCGACTTCGGAGCCATCGAGTCGCTGCGGGAGATGAAAGGGCTCATTAACCGCGAGGTGAAGCGCCGTGGCATGCAGGCCAACATCAAGCTCGGCCCCGGCGGCATCCGCGAGGTGGAGTTCGTGGTCCAGGCCTTCCAGCTGATCCGCGGCGGGCGCGACACGGAGCTTCAGGTGACCTCGCTCAAGACAGCACTGGAGCGGCTGCCCGACCTGGGGCTGCTGCCCCTTGAGGTGGTCGAGGAGCTACTGCCGGACTATGTCTTCCTGCGCGATCTGGAGCATTCCCTGCAGGCGCTGGAGGATCGCCAGACACAGAGCTTGCCCGAGGATGACCAGGACCGCGAGCGGGTGGCGCTGGCGCTGGACATGGCAGACTGGCCGGCGGTGATTGCCCGCCTCGACGAGGTGCGGGAACGGGTGCGGCAGCACTTCGACGCGGTGATCGCCGACCCGGAGATGGAAGCTGGGGAGAGTGACGAGGCTGACGATGACAGCGCCACCTCGCTGGAGGCGTGGCGTTCGCTGTGGCAGGGTGAGCTCAATCAGGAGGAGTGCCTGGAGCTGCTGACGCAGGCCGATTTTTCCGAGCCGGAAACGGCCTTGCGTCGGATCGGGTCGCTGCGCGATTCGCGGCCGGTTCAGGCGATGCAGCGTATCGGCTACCAGCGCCTCGACGCCCTGATGCCCATGCTGCTCAACGCCGTCGCCGAGAGCGAAAATCCGGATACCGCACTGGAGCGGGTCCTGCCGCTGATCGAGTCGGTGCTGCGGCGTACCGCCTACCTGGCGCTACTGCGCGAGAACCCCGAGGCCCTCAGCCACCTGATGCGCCTGTGTGGCGACAGCCCCTGGATCGCCGAACAACTGGCCCGATTCCCGTTGCTGCTCGACGAACTGCTGACCCCCGAGACGCTTTATACCCCGGCCGACAAGGCACGCCTGGCCGATGAGCTGCGCCAGGCGCTGGGCCGCATTCCGGAAGACGACGAAGAGTCTCAGCTCGAGGCGCTGCGGGTCTTCAAGCACGCCCACGTGCTGCGGGTCGCCGCCTCGGATATCGCCGGCACCCGTCACCTGATGAAGGTCAGCGACTACCTCACCTACATCGCCGAGGTCCTGCTCGAGGCGGTGCTTTCCATGGCCTGGCGGCATCTGGTGCGCAAGCACGGCCATCCGGTGCGCCGGGATGGCTCGCGGGCCGATGCCGAACCGGAATTCCTGATCATCGGTTACGGCAAGTTGGGCGGCATCGAACTCGGCTACGGCTCCGACCTTGACCTGGTGTTCGTCCACGACGCCGACTCCAGCGGCAGCACTGACGGCGCGCGCCCCGTCGATACACCGGTCTTCTTCACCCGCCTGGGGCAGCGCATCATCCACCTGCTGACGGCGGTAACGCCGGCAGGCACCCTCTACGAGGTGGATATGCGCCTGCGGCCTTCGGGAAATTCCGGCCTGCTGGTGACCTCACTGGCCGCTTTTGCCGACTACCAGCGCAGCCAGGCCTGGACCTGGGAGCACCAGGCCCTGGTGAGGGCTCGGGTGGTGGCTGGAAACCCACGGTTGGCCGAGGGCTTCTATGCGGTGCGCCAGGAGATGCTTGGGAGACCGCGCGACGTCGAAGCGCTGCGCCAGGAGGTGGTGGCCATGCGCCACAAGATGCGAGATCACCTGGGCAGCAAGGCGGGATCCAATGATTTCGACCTGAAGCAGGACGCCGGTGGCATGATCGATATCGAGTTCATCTGCCAGTTCGCGGTACTCTCGATGGGCAACGATACCCCGGAGCTCCTGGCCTACAGCGACAACATGCGCATCCTCGAAACCCTGGAGGACACCGGCCGGCTGCCCCAGGATGATTGCCGGCGCCTGCGCGAGGCCTACCTGGCTTATCGCAGTGCGGTGCACCGCGCCTCACTGACGGGCGAGTCGGCCCGCGGCCATGGCGAGGCCTTCGAGGCACATCGGCAGGCCGTGATGGATGCCTGGCAGAGGTTGCTGGAACCGTCGGCATAAGACCCGGCCGGCTTTGCCCAATCACAGCCAGCTCTTCCCAGTTACCGGCTCCTGGGCCTAGCCATAGCCGAGCCGGCGATCACGAGAGAGAACGAGATGAACAAGGTACTGGTACTGCATGGCCCCAATCTCAACCTGCTGGGCACCCGGCAGCCGGAGATCTACGGCGACGAGACCCTGAACGATATCAACAACGCCCTCTATGAGAAGGCGGCGATGAACGGCTGGGACGTCGCCGCCCGCCAGAGCAATCATGAGGGAGAGCTGATCGATGCCATCCATGCCGCCCGCGTCGATGGCACCACGGCGATCATCATCAATCCCGCCGCCTATACCCACACCTCGGTGGCGATCCTCGATGCGCTCAACGCCTTTGACGATACCGTCATCGAAGTGCACCTCTCCAACGTGCACAAGCGCGAGAGCTTTCGCCATCACTCCTATGTCTCGCTGCGTGCAGACGGCGTGATCGCCGGGTTGGGCAGCCAGGGCTACCTGGCGGCGCTGGATGCATTGATCAGGGCCGCCGAAAAGACCTGATCGAATTGTCTCGTCGTTCCTTTATTGGGCCCGCCAACTGGCGGGCCCATCTTGTTGTGTTTTTGTAACAAGGCCGGGCAGGGTTGGAATATTAGCTACCTTGGAAGTCAGAGTGACCAACAATCTGATATCGGGTAATGAGGGAGAGTGGCATGGAAGACCCGGATACCTTGGTGCCGGAGGAGCGAAAGAAGAAGGAGCTCAAGCTGTTCCTTTTCATCGCCATCCTGCTGTTTCCAATCCTGGCCATAGCTCTGGTCGGCAGCTTCGGCTTCTCCGTGTGGATCTACCAGACCTTCACCGGTCCACCCGGCCCGCCGGGCTGATGACCGTAGTCAGAGGACCGTATGCAAAAGAGGGATAACAACAATACGCGCCGTCAGTTCTTTCGCTCCCTTGGCGGACAAGGCCCGCTCCGGCGGCCTCCCTGGACCGGTGATGACTTCACCGAGCGATGCGTTCGCTGCGCAGCCTGTATCGACGCCTGTCCAGAGCAGGTGCTTTTCCACGGTGGCGGCGGCTATCCCGAAATCCGTTTCGAGCACGAAGGCTGCAGCCTTTGTCGCGCCTGCGTCGACGCCTGCGAGGAACCGGTCTTCGATACCCGGCGTCCCGCCTTTCCCTGGCGAGCACGCATCGAAGCCCACTGCCTGGCGCTGGCCGATATCCACTGCCAGAGCTGCCAGGATGCCTGTGAGTGGCGCGCCATCGTCTTTTCCCCGCAGCTTGGGCGCCCCCCCAGGCCGAGGCTGAACCTCGATGCCTGCACCGGCTGCGGTGCCTGCCAGGCCCAGTGCCCCAACAATGCCATCACAATGACAAGCGAGGAGACGGCCCATGCCGAATGATGCCCTGCATATCGCCAGTTTTCTGGTCCATGTCCGGCCGGAGGAGTGCAAGACGGTGGCACAGTGGCTGGCTGCCCAGCCCGACAGTGAAATCCGTGCCGAGGACGCGTCCGGCAAGCTCGTGGTGGTGATGGAGAGCGAGCGAGAGGCCCGCATTCTCGACATGATCGATGCGGTTCAGGCCCGGCACGGCGTGCTGGGGGCGGCCCTGGTGTATCACCAGATGCTCGACCCCGAGACGGCCGATGAAACCGACATGGCTGTTGAAACTGCCGAAACAGACGAAGAACCAGAAGGGACGCCGACATGAAGTTGACTCGTCGTGAATTTGCCAAGGCCAACGCGGCAGCCGTTGCCGCCGCCACCGCAGGCATGGCTCTGCCGGCCGGCGCCAGCAACCTGATCACCAATGCCGAGCTGACGCAGTTGAACTGGAACAAGGCGCCCTGTCGCTTCTGTGGTGTGGGTTGTAGCGTGATGGTGGGCACCCAGAACAACCGTATCGTCGCCACCCACGGTGATGCCCAGTCTGAGGTCAACCGGGGCCTCAACTGCGTCAAGGGCTATTTCCTGTCCAAGATCCTCTACGGCCAGGACCGGCTGCAGCAGCCGATGCTGCGCAAGCGCAACGGGGTCTATGACAAGCGGGGCGATTTCGAGCCGGTCTCCTGGGACGAGGCACTCGACCTGATGGCCGACAAGTTCAAGAGCGCCATCCGTGACCACGGACCCGAGAGCATCGCCATGTTCGGCTCCGGGCAGTGGACCATCTGGGAAGGCTATGCGGCGAGCAAGCTGTTCAAGGCCGGGTTTCGTAGCAACAACATCGATCCCAATGCCCGTCACTGCATGGCTTCGGCGGTGTTTGGCTTCATGCGTACCTTCGGCTCCGACGAGCCGATGGGCGTCTATGACGACATCGAGCATGCCAATGCCTTCGTGCTGTGGGGCTCGAACATGGCGGAGATGCACCCGATCCTCTGGACCCGGGTCACTGATCGCCGGCTCTCTTTTCCCGATACCCGGGTGGCGGTGCTTTCCACTTTCGAGCACCGTAGCTTCGACCTGGCCGATATCCCCATGGTGATGAAGCCGAATGCCGATGTGGTGATCCTCAACTACATCGCCAACCACATCATCCAGACCGACCGGGTCGATCGCGACTTCGTCGACAGCCATACCAACTTCGTCCGCGCCGTGGAAGACATCGGCTACGGCCTTCGCGACGAGCATCCGCTGCAGCAGGCTGCCGCCAACGCCGATGACCCCAACCGCTGGACGGAGATGAGCTTCGACGAGTTTGCCGAGCATGTCTCCGACTTCACCCTGGAGCGGGCGGCAAGGGAATCCGGCGTCTCCGAGAGCCGGCTCGAGCAGATGGCCGAGCTCTACGCCGATCCCGACACCAAGGTGATGACCTTCTGGACCATGGGGGTCAACCAGCACACCCGCGGGGTGTGGGTGAACAACCTGATCTACAATCTGCACCTGCTGACCGGAAAGATTTCCGAGCCCGGCAACAGCCCCTTCTCGCTGACCGGCCAACCCTCGGCCTGTGGCACGGCGCGGGAGGTGGGCACCTTCGCCCATCGCCTGCCGGCGGATCGTGTGGTCACCAACCCCGAGCACCGCGCCTTTGCCGAGGAGGTCTGGAAACTGCCCGAGGGCACCATTCCCGGCAAGGTGGGCTTCCACGCGGTGGAGCAGAGCCGGAAGCTCAAGGATCGCGAGATCAAGGTCTACTGGACCCAGGTCTGCAACAACATGCAGGCCGGGCCCAATATTCAGGAGGAGGTCCTGCCGGGCTGGCGCAATCCCGAGGCCTTCGTCATCGTCTCCGATATCTATCCCACGGCCTCGGCCCAGGCCGCCGACCTGATCCTGCCGGCCGCTTCCTGGGTCGAGAAGGAGGGCGCCTTCGGCAACTCCGAGCGTCGTACCCAGTTCTTCCACCAGCTGGTCGATGCGCCCGGAGAGGCACGCTCCGACCTTTGGCAGCTGGTCGAATTCTCCAAGCGCATCCGGGTCGACGAGGTCTGGCCGGCCGAGCAGCTCGACAAGGCACCCGAGTATCGCGACAGCACGCTATTCGACCTGCTCTATGCCAACGGTCAGGTGGATCGCTACCCGCTTTCGGACATGGAAGAGGGCTACGCCAACCGGGAGGCGGAGGCGTTCGGCTTCTATATCCAGAAGGGCCTGTTCGAGGAGTACGCCCGCTTCGGCCGCGGCAAGGGCAAGGACCTGGACGACTTCGACAACTACCACCAGAATCGCGGCAAGCGCTGGCCGGTGGTGGACGGCAAGGAAACCCTGTGGCGCTATCGCGAAGGACTCGACCCCTATGTGGAGGAGGGGCGGGGCGTGCAGTTCTACGCCAAGCCCGACGATCGGGCGCTGATCTTCGCCGTGCCCGACGAGCCGCCCCCCGAGTCGCCGGACGACGATTTCCCCTACTGGCTCTCGACCGGTCGGGTGCTGGAGCACTGGCACACCGGCTCCATGACCCGCCGTGTCCCCGAACTGCATCGCGCGGTACCAGCGGCCCTGCTCTACATGCATCCCGAGGATGCCCGCGCAGAGGGCATGCGGCGCGGCAGCGAGGTGAAGGTGATCAGCCGGCGTGGTGAGGTGCGTCTGCGGGTCGAGACGCGGGGCCGGGTCAGCCCGCCGCAGGGGCTGGTCTACGTCCCCTTCTTCGATGCCAATCGGCTGATCAACAACGTGGTGCTCGATGCCACGGACCCGATCTCCAAGCAGACGGACTTCAAGAAGTGTGCTGTTCGTCTGGAACTGATCAGCCTGGCCTGAGGCCGAGACGCAAGGAGAAATGCAATGAAATGGCTCACACTGCTCAGTCTTGCGCTGGCGCTGGTCGTCGCCGGACTGGTAATCGCCGAAGAGCACCGCGACGATTCGGCACCGGATGGCCTGCGTCCGGGTGGTACCCTCAGCCAGTCCCTGCCGGCTCCACCGCTGGCCGGCGAGCCCCGGGACGCGGGGCGTGAAGTGCTCAACTACCCCGAGCAGCCCCCGGTCATTCCCCACGGCATTCGCGACTATCAGGTCGATGCCCGTGCCAATCGCTGCCTGACCTGCCACAGCCGCAGCGAGGCGGTACAGGCCGGTGCGCCCATGGTCAGCATCAGCCACTTCCGTGACCGTCATCAGCAGGTGCTGGCGGCGGTATCGCCGGACCGCTACTTCTGCACCCAGTGCCATGTGCCTCAGACCGATGCCAGTCCCATCATCCCCAACACCTTCCTCACCGTCGACGAGGTGCTGGGCGACATGCTCCGGGAGCGGCGTGATGGGGGTGGACAATGAAGCGCTGGTTGGCCAGTTACTGGCGTATCCTGTCTCGCCCCAGCATGCACTTCAGCCTGGGGTTCCTGACGCT
>SKVX01000215.1 GCA_007129225.1 Halomonas sp. | reverse complement strand
GGTGGCCGATCGCACCAACTGGCGTGCCATGCTCAAGGGCGAGGTCGAGCCAATGGACCTGTGTGCCGAACGGGACCGGCTGCTGGCGCGCCTGGAAGGGGGGCTCGCCAACCTGCATGATCGCTTCGGGGCCGACGCGATCCGAGTGCTCGAGGCCTCGCCGATGGCATTCGACTACCCGGTACTGGAATTTCCCCGCAAGATCGTCTCCCACAACTTCGACAAGAATCCCGTCGTGGCCGGCACGTTGTTGGGCCTGAAGGGGCAGTACCTGATCCTTGACAGCGGCGTGATCAACCTGCGCAAGTTCACCGGCTACGAGGTGGCGGTCGCCTGAGATTAGTCACGCAGGGATGCGGCGAGAGGCTATGCTTGTTCGTGTCTTCTTCGCCCCGGTGGCGTTTGGAGTTCATCGACGAGACGAGGCCTCACACGATGGCGAACAAGATGCGTGCGATGCGCCTGCAGGCCACCGGTCAGCCGCTGGTGCTGGAGTGGATTCCTCGGCCCGAGCCTGGGCCGGGGGAGGTCCAGTTGCGGGTGCTGGCCTGTGGCGTCTGCCGAACCGACCTTCACGTGGTGGATGGCGAGCTTGACGAACCGTCCCTGCCGTTGGTTCCCGGGCATGAGATTGTCGGCATCGTGATGTCGGTGGGCGAAGGAGTCCGCTCCCTCCACGTTGGCTCCCATGTCGGTGTGCCCTGGCTGGGATGGACTTGCGGTCACTGCGATCACTGTGTGGCAGGGCGCGAGAACCTCTGTACCAGCGCCCGGTTCACCGGTTATACCCTGGATGGCGGCTATGCCGAATTCTGCGTGGCCGATGCTCGCTACTGCTTTCCCCTGACGGGTATCCAGACCCCGGGCGATGCCCAGGCGGCAGCCCCGCTGCTGTGTGCCGGACTGATCGGTTACCGGACCTGGCGCCTGGCAGGCGGAGATGCCCCAGGGCGACTGGGTATCTATGGCTTTGGTGCCGCGGCGCATATTCTGGCCCAGCTTGCGGTGGCCAAGGGGCAGTCCGTCTACGCCTTCACCCGCCAGGGCGATACCACTGCCCAGGCATTCGCCCGCCGGCTGGGCGCCGTGTGGGCAGGGGGAAGCGACGAAACGCCACCGGAGCCACTGGACGCTGCGCTGCTGTTCGCCCCGGTTGGCGAACTCATACCCATTGCACTTTCCCACGTTCGCCCTGGGGGGGCGGTGGTGTCGGGTGGTATCCACATGTCCGATATTCCGCGCTTTCCCTACCGACTACTGTGGCAGGAACGTAGCGTCAGCTCAGTGGCCAACCTGACCCGACAAGATGGCGATGAATTCCTGCCGCTGGCTGCACGGTTGCCGATACACACCGAAACTCGTGCCTATCCCCTGGAGCAAGCGAACCAGGCACTGGCTGACCTGCGCGAAGGGCGATTGACCGGTGCAGCGGTGCTGATGCCCTGATTACGAGTTTCCCCGGTAGAGGTTCCAGCGGCTTCATACGAACAGGTCGCCTTGATCGCGGGGCGGTCGAAAGGCGGTGTCATCCAGCTGCTGCGCCGAGCGTGCGGCCGGTTCATTGAATCCCAGTCGCCGACAGGCCTGTTTGAAGCGCTGGGCCAGCAAGTCGGCAAACACTCCTTGGCCACGCATGCGCTTGCCGTAGCTGGCATCATAGGTCATGCCACCGCGACACTGGCGCATCAGGCTCATCACCTTGCCGGCCCGCTCGGGGTAGTGGGCATGCAGCCACGCTTCGAACAGCGGTGCGACCTCATGGGGCAGTCGCAGCAGTGTCCACCCGGCGCAGTCCGCGCCGGCGTTGCGGGCCGCCTCCAGCAGTCGCTCCATTTCATGTTCCGTCAGCCCGGGAATCACCGGTGCGACCAGAGTACCAACCGGCACGCCGGACCGGGCGAGGTGTTCGATGGTACGCAGCCGCGCAGTGGGGGACGCGGTTCGCGGCTCCAGGGTGCGCTTGAGATCACGGTCCAGGCTTGTCAGGCTGATCATGACGCGGACCAGGTTGCGTTCGGCCAGTGTGGTCAGCAAGTCGAGATCGCGCAGGATCAGGGCGCTCTTGGTCACGATCGACACGGGGTGTCGGCACTCGAGCAGAAACTCGAGCAGCCGGCGTGTCGTGCCGCGCTCGGCTTCGAGTGGCTGATAGCAGTCGGTATTGCCGGAGAGAGTGATTGGGCGGCAGATGTAACCCGGCTGGCACAGCTCCTCACGCAGGCGTTCCACCAGGCCGCGGCGGGCGATCAGGCGGGTCTCGAAATCGAGCCCGGGCGAAAGATCCCAGTAGGCGTGGCTGGGCCGGGCATAGCAGTAGATGCAGCCATGCTCACATCCCCGGTAGGGGTTGAGTGAGCGGTCGAAGGGCTGGTCCGGCGAGCGATTCCACGACAGGGCGCTGCGGGCGGATTCATCGCGTACCAGGGTGGCCAGGCGCTCGGGTACGGCTTCTTGCCACCAGCCGTCGTCCACGGCTTCGCGTTGCACGGGGGCGAAGCGATTGCCCGGGTTGAAGGTGGCGCCACGTCCCTTGTGTGGTGGAGTCCGTTCCATCTCGATACCCCATTGCTATATTTATGTGGCTATGTTGGTATCTGTTGTTGGCGTGCTCTAAAAATACTGTATAAACTACTGTATATCCAGTTTGCCTCTGGAGCACGCTATGAAACAAGCAGACCTCAAAGCCCTCCAGCAGACCTT
>SKVX01000299.1 GCA_007129225.1 Halomonas sp. | reverse complement strand
CGTATGGCGAAGCTTCTCGGCCAGGGGCATCGACGACTCGTCGTCTCCGGTCAGGCCCTGGCGGTTGCCCTTCAGCAGCGACCAGAGGATCAGGTAGGTCATGAACAGGGCCAGGATCATCAGCCCCGGGCCGATGCCCGCCATGAACAGCCGTGAGATCGACTGCTCGGTCACCACGCCATAGACGATCAAGACAATGGAGGGTGGGATCAGCAGGCCAAGGGTGGAGGCGCTGGCCAGTGTGCCGATCGCCATGCCGCTGTCATAGCCGCGGCGCTCGAGCTCGGGCAGGGTCATCTTGCCCACGGTGGCACAGGTGGCCGCCGACGAGCCGCAGACCGCCGCGAACATGCCGCTGCCGATGATGTTGGTATGCAGCAGCCGGCCGGGGAGGCGGTTGAGCCATGGCGAGAGACCGCGGAACATGCTGTCGGCCAGCCCCGAGCGAAACAGGATCTCGCCCATCCAGATGAACATGGGCAGGGCGGTCAGGTCCCAGCCGTAGCTGGCGCCCCAGAAGTCCGATGCCAGGATCGGGCCCGGCGCAAAGGGGCTGAAGAGGGCCAGCGCCACCCAGGCGGTACCGATCAGCGCAAAGGCAATCCAGACGCCGCTGCCCAGAAGCAGTGCCAGCGTGAATATGGTAGCCAGACTCAATGTCAGCACGAGAGTATCTCCGGGAGAGGATAGAGGTCGGGCTCAGCGTTTCTCGCTGTCGTTGATGGCTGTCGCTTCGCGAAAGCTCGAGGGGTCACGGGCGGCGATGCGCAAGGCGATGATCAGCGCCTCAAGCAGCGCGAGGCAGAGCAGCCCCACGCCGGTTGCCAAGACGGTCTGTGGAATCCAGAGGGGAATCGCCAGGAAGCCTGAAGAGACATCGTTGAACGCGAGGCTCTCCCTGGTGAGTTCGATCAGCCCGTAGCCCAACAGCAGGCTGAGGATTAGGGCAACGAGCAACCCGAAAACCTCGAACCAGACGCGAATGGCAGACGGGAGGCGCGAGATCAGTAGTGTCACGCGGATGTGGGCATGATGCACGAAGGTATAGGCGAGGCCGAGAAACGTCGCACCGACCAGCAGGTAAGAGGCGATCTCCGAAACCCCGGTAATGCTGATGCCGGTTCGCCGCAGGCCTATCAGAACCAGGCCGGCATCCATGAGCCTGAAGGTGACCTGCAGCGAGATCAGGACACAGATGGTGACCATGCAGGCAGCCGCCCCCCAGGCCCCAAGGCGATAAAGTTTATCCAACTTGAATGTCATGGCTGGCCTCACGGCATGCTCGAGGGGAGGGCGCGACGGACTACCGCCGCGCCATCGTGGTCAGGCTTCAGTTGTCACGCTGCTCTCGATACTCCTCGAGTACCTGCTTGGCCGCGTCATCGGCGCGTTCTTCCCAGTCGCTGAACAGCCTGTCGCCAGCTGCCTGCAGCGCGGCTGCCACCTCATCGTTCGGCGTGGCCACGGTGATACCGTTTTCCTGCAGGGCCTCGGTGCTTGCCTGGTTGTCATCTCGGCTCATCTGCCAGCCGCGCTCCTCGGCACGGGCGGCTGCTTCGAGGACCGCTTCCTGGGTCGCCTCATCCAGGCGGTCGAAGGCGCGCTGGTTGATGAAGACGATATTCTTCGGCAGCCACAGGTTGGCGTCGGTGTAATGGGAGACGTAATCCCAGGCGGTCATGGCATTGCCGGTAGAGGTCGAAGTGATCATGGCATCCACCCGCCCGGTGCTGAAGGCGGTGGGGATGTCGGACTCCTCGGTTTCGGTGGGGTTGCCGCCCAGGTAGTTCACGAAGCGCTGGGTGTTGATGTTGGGCGCACGGACCCGCAGGCCCTCGAACTGCTCAGGGTCGTTCAGCTCGAAGTCCGTGTAGATGCCCTGGGAGGGCCAGGCCACGGCGTAGAGGGGCATCATGCCCTGATTGGCGAACAGCTCGGAGATAATGGGTTTGGTCGCCTCCCACAGGGCGAAGGCTTCATCATAGCTGCCTGCCACCCCCGGCAGGGTGTCGACCTCGAAGATCGGGTCGTCGTTGGAGAGAACCGAGAGGAATACCTCGCCCGCCTCGATGGTGCCGCGCCGTACCGACGGCTTGATCTCACCGTGGGCGACCAGGGACCCGCCGCTGTGCACGTTGATGGTCAATTCACCACCGGTGGCTTCTGCCACGTCCTCGGCGAACTGCTTGACGTTGTTGGTATGGAAGCTGGCATCGCCGTAGGGGGTTGCCATGGTCCATTCCGCCGCCTGGGCAGTCGCGGCGAAGCCGAAGGCGGCCGCCAGCATCACGGGGGTTGCTATCGTCTTGTGCATGATAAAGACCTCTTGTTCATTTTGATTGTCGTATTGTTGCCTACGGGTGAGTCGTGGGGTATTGCGGCCGCACCCAACGGCCTTCGAAATCAGTGGATTCCATCTCATCCTGGCGCCGTTTCTCATAGCCTTCGGCACATGCCTGTGCCAGCCGGCCCACGCCGCGGCAGAATCGTGGATGGTTGGCGGTGCGCCATATCACATCATAGTGCATGTCCGGTAACGGCCTAGGCAGGGCGATGCGGTAGAGCTCCCCGCTTCGCCACTGGTCCAGTACCGTGGTGACGGGAAGCGCGCCAATTCCCAAGCCTTCCATGGTCATTCGGGCGATGGTCATCAGCGTACTGACGCTGTGAATCTGCGGTTGTTTCAGCTTCTCAAGGGCCAGAT
>SKVX01000221.1 GCA_007129225.1 Halomonas sp. | reverse complement strand
CGCCAAGCACATCGCCGAGACCTTCCTCGAGGGCGCGCTCGAGGTGAACAGCGTGCGTAACATGCTCGGCTACACCGGCCGCTACCGGGGCCGCGAGATCTCGGTGATGGGGCACGGCATGGGCATTCCCTCGGTCTCCATCTACGCCAAGGAGTTGATCACCGACTATGGGGTCGAGCGGCTGATCCGGGTCGGTTCCTGCGGTGCGGTGCGCGACGACGTGGCGGTGCGTGACGTGGTGATCGGCCTCGGCGCGAGCACCGACTCGGCGGTCAACCGCACCCGTTTCATGGGCCACGACTTCGCCGCCATCGCCGACTTTGAGTTGACCCGCCACGCGGTGGACGCCGCCGCGGCCCAGGGCGTGGCGGTGAAGGTGGGCAACCTGTTCTCGGCGGACCTGTTCTACAACCCTCAGGGCGAGCTGTTCGAGCTGATGAAGCGCTACGGCATTGTCGGCGTGGAGATGGAGGCGGCGGGGCTCTACGGCGTGGCGGCGGAGTTTGGCGCCAGGGCGATGACCATCTGCACGGTGTCGGACCACATCCTGAAAGGTGAGTCGCTGCCCAGCGAAGACCGCGAGCGCAGCTTCAACGAGATGGTCGAGGTGGCGCTGGAAGCAGTGCTGCGCGACGATGCGGAGGGGGCGGAATGAGCGCTCTCGATCCGGGTATCGAGCCGGCGGTTCTCGCCGCGCTGATCGCTGCGCGCGGCAATGCCTACGCGCCCTATTCGCAGCACCCGGTGGGCGCCATGGTGGAGAGCGAGAGCGGGGCTCGCTACTTCGGCGCCAACGTCGAGGTGGCCCACTACAAGGGATTGTGCGCCGAGGCCTCGGCCATCGCCGCCATGGTCAGCGCCGGGGAGCGGCGCCTGCGCAGCGTCTACGTCATCGGTCCCGGCGAGCACCTCTGCTCCCCCTGCGGCGACTGTCGCCAGCGCATTCGCGAGTTCGCCGACGCCGAGACCCGCATCCACGTTGTCGATGCCGAAGGCAAGCTGCTCAAGCGCTACACCATCGATGAGCTGCTGCCGGATGCCTTCGGGCCGGAGAATCTCAGCCGCTGAAGCTATGTTTCCGAAGCTATGTCCCCGATGATGCGTTTCTGTCCGGTGGCGATGTTCCATCATCTGTCAGGTAGTGCCTCGATGCCTGGGCGCAGACCCAGAAGATAACGGCAAGGATGACAAAGAACAGGCTACCCGAGACAAGATTCCAACTGATGGGCATCTGGTCGATAGCGATCAGATAGAACAGCCCGGCCACCAGCGCGAATATCACGACGATGGCCGCCGCCCAGAACAGGAAGTATAAGGCAACACCCAGTTTGTTCAGCATATCCCTCTCCTCAAGTTGCTCAAGGATTCACACTCAGCTTAGTCCATGTCAGCGACTGATCATCCGGCCCCGGCGAGCAGAGGGTGCTATTGCTTTGCTGAATGTCGTTTCTTGTATCATCTCCAGGAGCTTGATGGCCGTCGGTTGGGCTCACTCACGCAGCTCAATGTGCGAGAAATGGGGGGCCAGGCGCTTGACCAGTCCGGTGAGCATGGCCCGCGGCGGGGCGTTTTCCACCGGCTGGCAGTAGGCCGGGTCGAGGCAGTCGCGAGTGCGGGCCACCTGGATGGCGTAGCGGCGCACGCCGCAGTCGGCCAGGGTCAGCGCCAGGCGCTCCAAGTCGGGCAGGTCGAAGTCGAGCCAGTGCACGGTGGTGCGGCACTCGAAGTCGATACCGCTGTCAAGCAGCGTCATCAGGCTCTGGCTGTGACGCTGCCAGATGCCGGGTCGGCCGCAGATGAGGTCGAAGTCCCTTCCGCGGCCCTTCACGTCAAGCCCCACCCAGTCGAGATTCGGCAGCAGGCGCGAGAGCCGGCCCGGGTACGGGCCCGCGGTATGCAGCCCCACCTTGAAGCCCATCGCCTTTACTTCGCTGACGGCGGCCGGCAGAGCGTTGTGCAGGGTCGGCTCGCCGCCGCTGAACACCACTGCCTCGAGCAGCCCTTGGCGGCTCTCCAGGAATTCCCGTACCGCCTGCCACTCCCGCTCGTCGCCGCGGCGCGGCGCCATCATATGGCCGTTGTGACAGTAGCCGCAGCGCAGCGGGCAGCCCTGCAGGAACACCACGCAGGCCAGGTGGCTGGGATAGTCCAGCGTGGTCATCTGGGTCAGGCCGGCGATGGGTAGCCGAATGCCGTCGAGAGGCTCGGGTGAGAATGAGTCGAGGTCGGTGGCGATCATCGGGAAGCTCCAATGCCGGGCACATGGCCCGGCCACTCAGTCGGTCGAATGTCAGGGCGTCAGGGCGTCAGGGCGTCAGGGCGGCGGCCCGCTCGGTGAAGTGGCGGCGCTCGCGGTGCTCGGCGCGCTTGCCGACGTTGAATTGGCTGACCGGTCGGTGGTAGCCCATCACGCGGGTCCATACCTCACAGCGCTGGCGTTGTTCGGTGGGCAGGGTGTCGATGTTCGTCATCTTCTTTGGTTCCTTCCGGTGGGTTGAAAATCGCTTAGGCCGGTACGGCCGCGGCGCGTCTTGCCAGCAGTGCTTCGTCGCACTTGGGGCAGAACTCGTGTTCGCCGGCCAGGTAACCGTGCACCGGGCAGATCGAAAAGGTCGGCGTCACGGTGATATAGGGCAGGCGAAAGCGCGACAGGGCGGTGTGCACCAGCTTGCGGCAGGCGTCGGGGCTGGAGAGCTTCTCGCGCAT
>SKVX01000103.1 GCA_007129225.1 Halomonas sp. | reverse complement strand
GCAGAGGCGGATTGATGCGCCATGCGTATCTCGAGGGTCTTGAGACCACGCATGACCAGGAAGGCGGTGAAGGGCGACATCACCGCGCCGGTAAAATCCTTCAAGCCGGTCAGGCGAATCTTGAACATATCCGCTTCGCTGCCCACCAGGAGACCGGCGACGAGATCGCCGTGTCCGCCCAGGAACTTGGTGGCGGAGTGGACGACGAAGTCCGCCCCCCGCTCGATGGGCCGGGTGATGACCGGGGTGGCGTAGGTGTTGTCCACGGCCACCTGGGCACCGTGCCGATGGGCGATCTCACCAATGGCTTCGATATCCACCAGGCGCATGGTGGGATTGGCCGGGGTTTCGAAATAGACGACTCGGGTCTTGTCGCTGATCACGGCTTCCAGCTTCGCCGGATCGGAGAGATCCACCGGCCTGACCCGGATACCGAACTCGGCCAGGCCGTGGTAGAAGAAGGCATGGGTGCAGCCATAGAGGGTACTGTCGGTAATCAGTTCATCACCCGGGCGCAGCAGGCTCCACATCAGCGCGGTGATGGCGCCCATGCCTGAGGCAGTTGCCAGGCCCGCCTCGGCCCCTTCGAGGCTGGCCATCCGCTTTTCCAGAATCTCCACGGTGGGATTGGAGACGCGAGAGTAGAAATGCCCTGGCGCTTCGCCGGCAAAGCGGGCAGCGCCCTGTTCGACGCTGTCGAAGGCAAAGGTGGAGGTCAGATGCACCGGCGGCGTCAGTGCACCTTGCTCGTCCAGTGGCTCATAGCCTTCGTGAATGGCTCGCGTGGCGAACCCCTGACCCTGCGTTTGCCTGCACTGCAACATGGTTCGACTCCTGCCCTGATGCGTTGTTATGCCCTATCCCTCAATCCTAGGCGCATTACCAGGGCATTTGCGTTCCTTTGATGGCGTCTTTAGAGTCAATCACGCAACATTCTGCCAATGAGTGCTTACCATGGATCGAATCGACCGAAAAATTCTGCATGAACTGCAACTGGATGGCCGCCTGAGCAATCAGGAACTCGCCCAGCGGGTAAACCTCTCGCCTTCACCTTGTCTTAGGCGGGTACGTCGGCTCGAGGAAGAGAAAATGATCCGCGGCTATACGGCCATCGTGGATCAGAAGGCCTATGGATACCCGCTTACCGTATTCACCCGTATCTCACTGGCACGCCATGACAAGGAGACGGTGACAAGCTTTGAGCGCAGGGTCAGGGAGATCGACGAGATCCTCGATTGCTTCGTGCTCACCGGCCAGCGGGATTACCAGCTTCGCGTGGTAGCGGCAAGCCTGGAGGATTACGAACGCTTCATGCGCGAAACCCTGCATACCATTCCCGGCATCGGTTCCATCGACACCAGCTTCGCTTTCGGTGTGGTCAAGCAGGCGCCATCGCTCCCCCCGCGTTAGCAGCCAGCAATCCGCACTTGCCATAGAGAATTCGAATAATCACCTCGCTGCTTACGGCCTTCCCCTTTCCGCTGGGAATTGAGCGAACGGTGTACGCCCATCTCAAGCCTACGCACGCTGGGCATAGCCTTATCTCTACATCGCGAGGCATTACAACGCAGCCAGGGCACAGTACTCGGCCCCTTGGCCTGAAATGACTATGCTGAATCTGCAGCCAGCCCCGACCGGAGTCACCATGGGAGAGGAAATGGAGGAGGAATCCAGGGAGCCCCACAACCTGGCAGACCTGATCGATGTCATCGAAGCCATCGAGTCACCTTCGGGACGGATCAGCTTCGATGATGTGCTCGAGGCCGCAGGTCGTCGCTCCTTCGGCCCATTGCTGTTGCTGGCAGGCCTAGTGACGCTGATGCCTGTCGTCAGTGGCATCCCCGGGGTTCCTTCGCTGATGGCCCTTTTTACGCTGCTGGTCTGCGTCCAGCTGTTACTGGGACGGCGCACTTTCTGGCTGCCGGCCTGGCTACGCAACAGGAAGATCGATAGCGACAAGGCCCGCAAGGGCCTGAAGTGGATGCACAAGCCGGCACGCCTGGTTGACCGGCTGCTGTATCGTCGCCTCTCCTTCGTGGTGGGCAAGCCCGGCATGCAGCTCATCGCCGTGGTCTGCCTGCTGCTCTCCTTGGCCATGCCACCGATGGAGTTCGTGCCCTTCTCGGTAAACATCGCCGGTGTGGCGCTCACGCTGTTCGGGCTTGCCGTCATGGCTCGCGACGGATTGCTGGCGATTATCGCTTTCCTGATATCGGGGACCACCATGGTGGGTATCTTTCTTTATCTGGCGTAAGGGGAAAGTCGCATGATTCACTTGCAGCAGGTACAACAGGCAAGAGCCTCCATCGCCCCGATGCTCTCTCCCACGCCGCTGCTGCTCGACCACGCCCTCTCCGACCGTTTAGGGCGACGCGTCTGGCTCAAGGGTGAACTCTTCCAGCGCACCGGCTCGTTCAAGGCGCGGGGCGGGCTCTTCTGGGTACGAACGGCCTCCCGTGCCGAACTCGCCGGTGGCCTGGGCGCCGTCTCGGCCGGCAACCATGCCCTGGGCCTGGCCTGGGCGGCACGCAAGGCGGGCGTTCCGGTCACCATCGTGATGCCTGAGAACGCCAGTCACTTCAAAGTTTCGGGCAGCCGCGAGCTGGGGGCCGAGGTGATCCTGCATGGCGACATCAACGAGGCCTGGGCACTGATGCATCAGCTGGTCGAGGAGCGTGGCCTGACCCTGGTTCACCCCTACGATAACG
>SKVX01000135.1 GCA_007129225.1 Halomonas sp. | reverse complement strand
GCGGAGAGCGAGTCGCCGATGCTGACGCCCACCCGCACCGAGGGCTCGCCGGGGTGACCGGTGAGGTAGCGCAGGCCCCCCATGGCTTCGCCGATGACGCCGAAACCGGGTTTGTCCCGGTAGGGGCCGGTCTGTCCGTAGCCGGAGACGCGTACCATGATCAGCGCCGGGTTGAGGGCCGAGAGCGTATCCCAGCCCAGCCCCCAGCCTTCCAGGGTGCCGGGGCGAAAGTTCTCCACCAGCACGTCGGCCTCGGTGGCGAGACGGCGTACCAGGGCCTGGCCTTCCTCGCTGCGCAGATCCAGCGAAAGGGAGCGCTTGTTGCGGGTCTGAACGTGCCACCAGAGCGAGGTATCTTCCTCGATCATTCGCCATTTGCGAAGCGGGTCGCCGGTGCCCGGTGGCTCGAACTTGATCACGTCGGCGCCGAACTCGCCGAGCAGCTTGGTGGCAAAGGGGCCGGCGATCAGCTGGCCGAGCTCCAGAACCTTCAAGCCTTCGAGTGGCAGACGCCGGTCTTGTGGGTTCGTCATGGTAAGCACTCCTTGCGCGGATGCCAGTCAGGATGCGATACGCCAAAGGTGGCAACAATTCAGGAAAAGGGAAGACAGGGTTCGTCCATGACGAAGACATGGCGTAATATTGCCTGGTTGCCCTGTGACCAGCCCGGAGGATGCCCAGCCGTGCGACGCTTCGATTTCGTGACACTCAAGCTCTTCGTGTCGATTGCCGACGAAGGACGATTGACCGCGGCGGCGGAGCGGGAGCACATGGCATTGGCGGCGGTCAGCAAGCGCATCAGCGATCTCGAGTCGCTGGTCGGGACCTCGCTGCTCTATCGCAGGCCACGGGGGGTGGAGCTGACGCCGGCCGGGCATGCCTTCCTGCATCATGCCCGGCGGATTCTCGATGATATCGAGCGTCTGCGCGCGGAGTTGAGCGAATACGGAGAAGGGGTCCGGGGGCATGTGCGCATCCACTCCAATACCTCGGCCATCATTGCTTTCCTGCCCCAGGATCTCAGTGCCTTCTCCCGTCTCTACCCCGAGATCAAGATCGATCTCCAGGAGCGCATCAGCTCGGAGGTGATAGCGGCCGTTCGCGACGGTCTTACCGACGTGGGCATCTTCGCCGGGCACGTACCCTGCGACACCCTTCAGCTGATGCCCTATCGCTCCGACCGCCTGGTCTTGATGACGCCACGTGATCATCCACTGGCTGAACGGCAGTCGATCCAGCTTCACGAGGCCACCGAGTACGATTTCATCGGTCTGCAGCAGGACACCTCCCTGCAGTCCCTGCTGCATGAGCAGGCGGGTCGCGAGGGCAAGACCCTACGCATGCGGATCCAGGTCCGCAGCTTCGATGCCATCTGCCGCATGATCCACCATGGCATGGGGGTCGGCGTGCTGCCGGAACAGACCATCTATCGCGACCTGGGGGACCTGCAGCTGAGCAGCATACCCCTCAGTGATGAGTGGGCCAGGCGTGAGCTGGTGATCGGCGTCCGGCAGTACGAAGGCCTGCCGGTGATCGCGCGACATATGGTGGACCATCTCACGGCGTCTGCCTGACCGGTTCAGCAAAAATCCGCGTGAACCCTCGCCAGGGCGGGGAGCAGTCACTTGTCGCGAACGATGGTAAAGGGCGACCACTGCTGGCACAGCGGGGCGACCTCGAGGCGCGTGATGTTGACGTGGGGAGGCAGTTCGGCGATATGCAGGGCCTGTTCGGCCACATCTGTGGGCTGAAGCGAACGGGTTCCGTCGTAATAGTTGCTGGCCTTTTCCTGGTCGCCCTTCATGCGGACCAGGGTGAATTCGCTTTCCGTCATGCCGGGTGCCAGGTCGGTGACGCGTACCCCGGAACCGCTAAGGTCGCAGCGCAGGTTGTAGCTGAACTGTTCGACAAAGGCCTTCGAGGCACCGTAGACGTGACCGCCGGGATAGGGCGTGTGACCAGCAATGGAGCCGATGTTGATCACCGTGGCGCCTTCGCCGTGGGCGATCAGCCTGGGGAGAAGCAGGCGGGTCACGCTGACCAGACCCTTGATATTGGTATCGATCATGGCGTGCCAGTCTTCCAGGCTCGCCTCCTGGGCCGGCCCCTTGCCCAGCGCCACCCCTGCATTGTTGAGTAGCAGGCGGATGTTGTCGAAAGGGGGCGGGAGATCGTTCACCACTTTTTCTATTGCGCGATGATCGGTGACATCCAGGGGCGCGGCATGCACCGGTACCCTATCGCCGAGTGCCAGGCGCAGCGCTTCCAGGCGTGATTCCCGCCGTCCGGTGATGACTAGCCCCCACCCGGCAGCGGCGAGGCGGTGGGCACAGGCCTGGCCGATCCCTGAGGTCGCGCCGGTGATGAAGGCAAGGGGAGTGGCTTCGTGCATCATGAATGCTCCGTTCAGCGTAGTGGGCGATCGCGAGGCTTTCCCATGCCATTGGCAACCCATCGGGAGCCTTCTGGTATTAGCCATTGGTCGTGCGAGCAGCGTCAGCCCAAGGTAATTGTGGCAGGATGCGGCACTGAGGAGCCATCGTGTTTGACGAAGCCAGCCTTCATCAAAGCCGATTTGAGCCCGTCCCGAGCTTGTTTCAAGATCAAACAACGACGATCCGCCTTCAATAACGATAATTGTCAGGAGAGCACGATGCGAAAGTCACTGCTAGGCTCATTGGCCGCTCTGGGAATGCTCAGTGCCGCCTCCTTC
>SKVX01000143.1 GCA_007129225.1 Halomonas sp. | reverse complement strand
TGCGGCGCTCTCGCATCCTGCTCCGCTTGCAGGGCCGGTGCTGGCCATCCATGGCCAGCCCGTTCGGAGCAGTGCTCCTCACCCATGGCAAATGACCTCCTCTTCGACCTGTCCCCTTGGCGGTCAGGATCACATAGGCCAGGTCATGGCGAGCAATACTCATGACCTTAGTCAGTCGAACTCTCTAGTCTATCGACCTTTTGCAGGCCGCGGGGCAGCTTGCTACCACGTCGGCCGCGCTCTCCCCGATAGTAATCCAGCTCGGCCGCCTTGAGCGTCAACTTGCGCTTGCCGGCATGGATTACCAGCGCCGCCCCTTCCGGCAGCACGGTGATATCGCGCACCAGCTCCTCGCGTCGAGCGGCACGGGCACCGGGTATATCGATCATCTTGTTGCCCTTTCCCTTGGACATCTCGGGCAACTGGTCCAGCGGGAAGAGCAGCAGGCGTCCCTCGTTGGATACCGCCGCCACGTAGCAGCCCTGCCCCTCCGGCACCTGTACCGGTGCCATGACTCGGCAACCCTTGGGTACCGAGAGCACCGACTTACCCGACTTGTTCTTGCCGGTCAGGTCCTCGAGGCGCGCCACGAAGCCGTAGCCGCCATCGGAGGCGAGCAGGTAGCGGGTGGTCGGCGGGGCCAGCATCACCCCTGCCATATGGGCCCCCGCCACCACGTTCGCTCGCCCGGTCACCGGCTCGCCCTGACTCCTGGCGCTGGGCAGGTTGTGTGCCGCCAGGGTATAGGCACGCCCGGTGTCGTCGAGCAGCACCAGTGGCTGATTCGTCTTGCCCCGGGCCGCCAGGGCAAAGCTGTCGCCGGACTTATAGGAGAGCCCTTCCGGGTCGATGTCGTGGCCCTTGGCGGCGCGAATCCAGCCCTTCTCGGAGAGCACCACGGTGATGGGATCGGCCCCCATCAGCTCGACCTCGGACAGTGCCCGGGATTCCTCGCGCTCGACGATCGGCGCACGCCGCGCATCGCCGTGCTCACGCCCCGCCTCGCGGATCTCCTCCTCGATCAGGTCGGTCAGGGCGGCTTCATTGCCGAGCAGTTCCTGAAGGCGCTTGCGCTCCTCCTCCAGGGCATCCTGCTCACCACGGATCTTCATCTCCTCGAGCTTGGCCAGGTGGCGCAGGCGCAGTTCGAGGATCGCTTCAGCCTGGCGATCGGTGAGGGCGAAGGCGCGCATCAGCTCGGCCTTGGGCTCGTCCTCCTCGCGGATGATGCGAATCACCTCGTCGAGATTGAGGTAGGCGGCCAACAGGCCCTCGAGGATATGCAGCCGGTCCTCCACCTTGCCCAGGCGATGCTCCAGGCGTCGGCGCACGGTTTTGCGGCGGAAGGTGAGCCATTCGCCGAGCATGTCGGGCAACGGCATCACCCGCGGCCGGCCATCCAGGCCGATGACGTTGAGATTGACGCGAATATTCTTCTCGAGATCGGTGGTGGCGAACAGGTGCGCCATCAACGCCTCGATATCGACCCGGTTGGAGCGGGGCTCGATCACCAGACGTGTCGGATCCTCGTGGGTCGACTCGTCGCGCAGGTCGGCCACCATGGGCAGCTTCTTGGCGTTCATCTGGGCGGCGATCTGCTCCAGTATCTTGGAGCCGCTGACCTGATAGGGCAGCGCGGTGACCACGACCTTGCCCTCCTCCAGGACGTAACGGGCCCGCAGCTTCACCGAGCCACGGCCGCACTCGTAGAGTTTGCGCAGGTCGGCGCGGGGGGTGATGATCTCGGCCTTGGAGGGGAAGTCGGGGGCGGGCAGGAACTCGACCAGGTCCGCCGTGGTGGCATCCGGATTGCGCAGGAGGTGGCAGGTGGCCTCGACCACTTCGCTGACGTTGTGCGGCGGTATGTCGGTGGCCATGCCCACGGCGATGCCGGTGCCACCGTTGAGCAGCACGTGGGGCAGGCGTGCCGGCAGCACCACCGGCTCGTTCATGGTGCCGTCGAAGTTGGGGGTCCAGTCCACGGTGCCCTGGCCCAGCTCGGCGAGCAGCACCTCGGCGAACTTCGACAGGCGCGCCTCGGTGTAGCGCATTGCCGCGAACGACTTGGGATCGTCGGGGCTGCCCCAGTTGCCCTGACCGTCCACCAGCGGGTAGCGGTAGCTGAACGGCTGGGCCATCAAGACCATCGCCTCGTAGCAGGCGCTGTCGCCGTGGGGATGGAACTTGCCCAGCACATCGCCAACGGTACGTGCCGACTTCTTGTACTTGGCGTTGGCCCCCAGCGCCAACTCGCGCATGGCGTAGATGATGCGCCGCTGCACCGGCTTCATGCCGTCGCCGATATGTGGCAGTGCACGGTCGAGAATCACGTACATCGAATAGTCGAGGTACGCCTTCTCGGTGTATTCGCGCAGCGAGAGACGTTCGACGTCGCCCTCCGCGACCTGGATATCCATGGTCATACGATAAGCCCGTGGTCAGGGTTCAGGATTCGTTGTCTGCTCCACCCGTGGCTTTACCGGGAACAGGCCTTCACGGAGGCGCTGTGAACCCATCCCTGGGCGCTACATTTGCCATCCATGGCAAATGACCTCCGCTGCGGCCTGTCCCCGGCGCCACTCGCCCTTGGTGCTAGACCTCTATGTCCGCTAGGTTGCCATAGTCTTCGAGCCAGCTCTTGCGGTCGCCGGCACGCTTCTTGGCCAGCAGCATGTCCATCATCTCCATGGTGCCGTCGCCGACCTCTCGGGTGA
>SKVX01000374.1 GCA_007129225.1 Halomonas sp. | reverse complement strand
GGCGAGCCCTGCCTGCTGGTGGGCACCCAGATGCTCGCCAAGGGGCACCACCTCCCCCATGTGACCCTGGTGGTGGTAGTCAATGCCGATGCCGGCCTCTATGCCAGCGACTTTCGCGCCCTGGAGCACAGTGCCCAGCTGTTGATTCAGGTCGCCGGCCGTGCCGGCCGCTCGTCCCACCCCGGCCGGGTGCTGGTGCAGACGCTGCACGACGATGACCCGCACCTGCGCCTGCTGGCGGAGACCGGCTATGACGCCTTCGCCGAGCAGCTGCTGGCCGAGCGCCGCGCCGCCGGCCTTCCCCCCTTCCGCTTCCTCGCCCTGCTGCGGCTGGAGAGTCCCCGAGAGGAAGCGGCCAACGCCCTGGCCTCCGGTGCCTCGGCCGCCCTGCGCCAGTGGCTGTCTGCACGCGAGCTGAGCGTGGACTGCCTGGGCCCGGTGCCGGCCCCCATGGAACGACGGCAGAACCGCTACCACCTTCAGTTGATGATGGCCAGCGACAAACGCAGCCAGCTCCACGAAGCCTGTGCCCAGCTCACCGCCTGGCTCGAGGCGGCGCCCGAGGCACGCAAGGCCCGCTGGTCTCTGGATATCGACCCCCAGACGCTCTCCTAGCCGTGGTTCAAGCCATGGGGGCAGGGCGCTCCGCGAACGGCCTGTCTGAGCGGGGTTTAAAGCCGAGGCACAATTGCCGATAATGGGCGATCATGCCCCACCGGGCGAGTTTTCATGCCAGCGTCCGCCCGCCAGTCGCACAGTCACCCTTACCCGATGCGGGGCCGGCGCTACAGGACAACAGATTTCATGAAAGAAACGATCGTTTCCCTGCTCGAGAATGCCCTCGACAACCTCAAGCAGCAGGGTGTGCTGCCTGCGGATGCCGCTCCCGCCATCAAGGTCGACCCCACCCGGGACAAGGCCCATGGCGACTATGCCACCAACCTCGCACTGATGCTGGCCAAGCCGGCCGGCCGAAAACCCCGCGAACTGGCCGAAGAGCTGGTGGCGGCCCTGCCCGACAGCGACGCCGTGCAGCAGGTCGAGATCGCCGGTCCCGGATTCATCAACTTCTTCGCCGCCACCGATGCCGCCGCCCAGGTGGTACGCCAGGTACTGAAGGCAGGCGACACCTTTGGCCGCAACCTGAAGGGCAAGGGCCAGCAGGTACAGGTGGAGTTCGTTTCCGCCAACCCCACCGGTCCGCTCCACGTGGGTCACGGTCGCGGCGCAGCCATCGGCGACTGCATCTGCCGCTTGCTGGAAGCCACCGGCTTCGATGTCACCCGGGAGTTCTACTACAACGACGCCGGCGCCCAGATCAGTAACCTGGCGCTGTCGGTCCAGGCCCGGGTCAAGGGTATCGAGCCCGACAGTGCCGCCTGGCCCGCCGACGGCTACCGCGGCGACTACATCATCGAGGTGGCCCGGGACTATCTGGCCGGCGAAACCGTCCATGCGGACGACCGCCACGTCACCGCCAAGGCGGACCCTGACGACCTGGAAGCGATTCGCGAATTCGCCGTGGCCTGGCTACGCCGCGAGCAGGACCTCGACCTCAAGGCCTTCGGGGTCGAGTTCGATGTCTATTTCCTCGAGTCTTCCCTTTACGACCAGGGCAAGGTCGAGGAGACCGTCGAGCGACTCATCGCCAACGGTCACACCTACGAGCAGGATGGCGCCCTGTGGCTTCGCACCACTCGCTTCGGTGACGACAAGGACCGGGTGATGCGCAAGTCGGACGGCAACTATACCTATTTCTTGCCCGATGTGGCCTACCACCTGAACAAGTGGCAGCGCGGCTTCACCACGGTGATCAACGAGCAGGGTGCCGACCACCACTCCACCGTGACCCGGGTACGTGCCGGCCTCCAGGCCCTGGAAGTCGGCATTCCCGAGGGCTGGCCCGACTACGTGCTGCACCAGATGGTGATGGTCACCCGCTCCGGCGTCGAAGTGAAGCTGTCCAAGCGTGCCGGAAGCTACGTCACGGTGCGCGACCTGATCGACGAGGTGGGGCGCGACGCCACCCGCTTCTTCCTCGCCGCCCGCCGGGCCGACTCGCAGCTCACCTTCGATATCGACCTGGCCCGCTCGCAGTCCAACGACAACCCGGTCTACTACGTGCAGTACGCCCATGCCAGGGTGTGCAGCATGCTGCGCAAGGCCGAGGCCGAGCAGCTTGACTTCGACCACGACCTGGCTATGGTCAGCCTCGGCCAACTGGTAGAGGACCAGGAGAAGGCGGTCATGAACCGTCTGGCTCGCTTCCCCGAGGTCGTTTCCCATGCGGCCCTGTCGCGGGAGCCGCAGCAGGTGGCCCAGTACCTGCTGGACCTGGCTGCCGAATTCCACTCCTGCTACAACGCTGTCAAGGTCATGGTCGAGGACGACGAGCTGCGCAATGCCCGGCTGGCGCTTGGGCTCGCCACGCGCCAGGTACTGCGCAACGGCCTCGACCTCATGGGTGTCAGCGCCCCGGAGGAGATGTAAACCATGGCAACCCGTCGCCCCCCCCCGAAGAAGCGTGGTGCCACTACCAGCAGTCGGCGCCGCACTGCGCGGCATCGCGAGGGCTTCCACCTGCCCGGCTGGGTGTGGGGAGTCGGCGGCGTGGTGGCGGGCTTTCTGCTGGCACAGCATCAGCACGGCACGGCGCCCTGGCAGGAGGGGAATGACTCACTGCTGGGCAACCTGATGCCGCGAACCCCGACCACGGAGCAGGTGCCATCCACCCCGACTGTCGAGCCCAGCGAACCGCGCATGCCGACCTTCGAGTTCTACACACTGCTGCCCGAAGAGGTCGTGGCACCCCGTGACGTCGCCTCGACGGCCTCCCCGCCCGACGTGGCCGCCCCCGTGCCTGCCGTCACCGAGTCGGCACCTGCCGACGGCGACACGGTGGATGACCCGATCGCCCAGGTCATCGCCGCCAACCTGCGTGATGAGGCCAATGCCGCGGCCAGCGAAGCCGCCAGTGAGGCGGCGGTATCCGATGGCACTCGCTACATGCTGCAGGCGGCCTCCTTCCGCCAACCGGCCGATGCCGAAGCGCTGCAGCAGCGCTTGCGCAACCTCAGCCTGATGGCCCAGGTCAGCCAGGTCCAGTCGGCCGATGGCGATACCTGGCACCGGGTCATGGTGGGCCCCTACGACGATACCCGCGAGCTCAACCGCGCCGAGGACCTGATGACCACCCAGGGCATCACGCCGCTGAGACACCGGGCCAGCAACTGACAGGCCGATATCGCCAAGACAGAAATTGACGGCTGCATGGGCACTGCCGGTTGAATTCGAGAGATCACGCCCGCACTTCCCCTGAATGCTCGTTCACGGCGCCCGGCACTGCCGCGTCGCCGAAAGTCATCGGGAGCCTAGGCTCCCCGTTACGGAGTTCTCTCCATGACCACGATCGTATCCGTGCGCCGCGGCGACCAGGTTGCCCTTGCCGGTGACGGCCAGGTCTCGCTGGGCAACACGGTGATGAAGGGCAACGCCAGCAAGGTGCGCCGCCTCTATCGCGGCCAAGTACTGGCAGGCTTCGCCGGCGGCACCGCCGACGCCTTCACCCTGTTCGAGCGCTTCGAGGCGCAGCTGGAAAAGTACCAGGGCAACCTGGTCAAGGCCGCCGTGGAGCTAGCCAAGGACTGGCGCACCGACCGGGCCCTGCGCCGCCTGGAGGCACTGCTCGCCGTGGCCGACAAGGAGGCCTCGCTGATCATTACCGGCAACGGCGACGTGGTGGAACCCGAGCGCGGCATCATCGCCATCGGCTCCGGCGGCAACTATGCGCTGGCCGCCGCCCGCGCCCTGCTCGAGAACACCGACCTCCCGGCCAGCGACATCACCCGCAAGTCGCTGGAGATCGCCGGTGACATCTGCGTGTTCACCAATCACCACGTCACCCTCGAAGAGCTGTCTGTCAAAGACGCTTCACAGGAACGCTAAGGCCGCCACCATGACCCAGATGACACCCCGCGAGATCGTCCACGCCCTGGACCAATACATCATCGGGCAGCAGGATGCCAAGCGCGCCGTCGCCATCGCCCTGCGCAACCGCTGGCGGCGCATGCAGCTCGACGACGACCTGCGCCACGAGGTCACGCCCAAGAACATCCTGATGATCGGCCCCACCGGCGTGGGCAAGACCGAGATCGCCCGTCGCCTGGCGAAGCTGGCCCGGGCGCCCTTCATCAAGGTCGAGGCCACCAAGTTCACCGAAGTGGGCTACGTGGGCCGCGACGTCGAGTCGATCATCCGCGACCTGACCGAAGCCGCCATCAAGCTGGTCCGAGAACAGGCCAAGGAGGAGGTGAGTCACCGCGCCGAGGACGCCGCCGAGGATCGTATCCTCGACGCCCTGCTGCCCCCGCCCCGGGGACAGGAGGAGAGCGCCCGCAGCGACAGCTCCACGCGCCAGATCTTTCGCAAGAAGCTGCGCGAGGGTCAGCTCGACGACAAGGAGATCGATATCGAGATCACCCCCCAGGGGCCGGGCATCGACATCATGACCCCGCCGGGCATGGAGGAGATGACCAGCCAGCTTCAGAGCCTGTTCTCCAACATGGGGCGACAGAAGAGCGAGACCCGCCGGGTGGCGGTGAAGGACGCCTTCGCCCTGCTGCGCGACGAGGAAGCCGGCAAGCTGGTCAACGAGGAGGAGATCAAGCACCGCGCCATCGACGCGGTGGAGCAGAACGGCATCGTCTTCCTCGACGAGATCGACAAGGTGACCAAGGGCAGCGGCCAGTCCAGCGGTGGCGAGGTCTCCCGCGAGGGGGTGCAGCGCGACCTGCTGCCACTGATCGAGGGCTCCACGGTCTCGACCAAGTACGGCATGGTCAAGACCGACCATATTCTCTTCATCGCCTCCGGCGCCTTCCACCTGTCGCGCCCGTCGGACCTGATCCCCGAGCTTCAGGGCCGCCTGCCGATCCGCGTCGAGCTCAATGCGCTGACACCGGACGACTTCAAGCGCATCCTCACCGAGCCCTCGGCCTCGCTGACCAAGCAGTACAAGGCGCTGCTGGCCACCGAAGGGCTGGATATCAGCTTCACCGAAGATGGTATCGTGCGCATCGCCGAGATCGCCTGGAAGGTCAACGAGGGCACCGAGAACATCGGCGCGCGGCGCCTGCACACCGTGATGGAGCGCCTGCTGGAAGAGGCCTCGTTCAAGGGGGCCGATATCGGCACGCCGCTGGAGATCGATGCCGCCTACGTGGACTCCCAGCTCGGCGAACTGGCCATGGACGAGGACCTGTCGCGGTATATTCTATAGCGTATGAGATGCAGTAACGAATGATCTGAGCTGTCATGAAGGCGTCGGGCGAGCAGTGACGCGACCTTAGCAAGAGCGCTGGCTCAAGCGCAGCAGCGCGCGGCGATCGACAGGGATGTCGATCGAGGACAGGCAAGAGGGACCTTGTTCCTGTCCGACGCACAAGCTGCAAGCGCAGGGTCAGGGTTTCGCTCTTGATTGTCGCAAATCACTCGGCCCGGCGCCTGACGCCCATGCTTGCGAAGGACACCGACATGACCGCCCCCACCCCCAGCAAGATCCATTACCACAAGAAGGCCCGCGAGCTGGAGCTCACCTACGCCGACGGCGAAACCCATCGGCTGCCGGTCGAGTACCTGCGCGTCTACTCCCCCTCCGCCGAAGTGCGCGGCCACACCCCCAGTCAGGCGGTGCTGCAGGTCGGCAAGAAGGATGTGGGGCTGCAGAACATCGAGCCGGTGGGCCGCTATGCCGTCAAACTGCATTTCGATGACGGCCACGACAGCGGTCTCTTCAGTTGGGCGTATCTCCACGACCTGATCGAGAATCGGGAGGCCTACTGGGCCGACTACCTGCGGCGCCTTGAGGAAGCCGGCGCGTCGCGAGAGCCGCTGGGCATCGAGATCAAGCAGCTGTAGGGGACCGACGTCAAGACAAGCGCGGCCGTGCAAGGCTACAATGGCGCCCATTCGAGGCCGAATCACCCCGGCCTCCTCTCATTGCCGCGATTCGGGAGCCTTTTTCGCATGAGCCCTCTTTCCAGCCCCGGGGACAAGCACACCACTCACTTCGGCTACCAGGAAGTGCCGGTCGACGAAAAGGCCTCGCGCGTGGCCGATGTCTTCCACTCCGTGGCGGCCCGCTACGATGTCATGAACGACCTCATGTCCTTCGGCATCCACCGTCTCTGGAAGCGGCTGACCATCGAGCGCTCCGGCGTTCGCCCCGGCCATAGCGTGCTGGATATCGCCGGCGGCACCGGCGACCTGACGCTGAAGTTCTCGCGCATGGTGGGCCCCCGCGGCCACGTGGTACTGGCCGACATCAACGAGTCCATGCTGCGGGTCGGCCGCGACAAGCTGCTGGACAACGGCGTCGGGGGCAACGTCGAATACGTGCAGGCCAATGCCGAATGCCTGCCCTTCCCCGACAACACCTTCGACTGCATCACCATCGCCTTCGGCCTGCGCAACGTCACCGACAAGGCATCCGCCCTGCGCTCCATGACCCGGGCGCTCAAGCCCGGTGGCCGCGTGCTGGTGCTGGAGTTCTCCAAGCCGGTCAACCCGCTCCTTTCCAAGGCCTACGACGAGTACTCCTTCCGCCTGCTGCCGCGGATGGGCCAGATGGTGGCCGGCGACGCCGACAGCTATCGCTACCTCGCCGAATCCATCCGCATGCATCCCGACCAGGAGACGTTGCAGGAGATGATGGAGGCCGCCGGGCTGGAGCGGGTCGAGTACACCAATCTCACCGGGGGCATAGTTGCCCTGCATCGCGGCATCAAGCTTTGAGGCGGTGATGACGTTGACCCCTACCCTGCTGCTGGCCGGCATCGAACGCACACTCAATGCCCTCCTGGCGCGCGACCCTGCAGCCCCCTCGCGGTTGGCCCGGCTGAGCGGCAGCCGTCTGCTGCTTCGCCTGGAGCGCCCCGAACTGTCACTGGCGATTCACTTCCATCCTGCCGGCCTGGACCTGCTGTGCCCGGAAACGGAGAGTGAGGACACCTTCGACGCTATCGTCGCGCTTGATGCCGAGACCCTGGGCAAACTGCTGGGCGGCGAGAGCATCGAGCGTCTGATGTTCCAGGGGAGGCTCTCGGTACGTGGCCGTGTCCCGCTGCTCGAGGCGACCCGCGACCTGCTGCTCGACCTGGATCTGGACTGGGAGGGCGAACTGGCGCGCTGGCTGGGCGATGTCCCGGCCCACAGCCTGGCCGAAGGGTTGCGCCGTGCCGCACGCTGGAGTCGCCGTGCCCATGGCGAGATGCGCAGCGATATTGCCGAGTACGTTTTCGAGGAAGCGAAACTGCTGCCCGGGCAACACCAGCTCGACAACCTGCGCGACCACCTCACCGAACTGGAAATGACCACCGACCGCCTCGAAGCCCGCCTGGCGAGGCTGCGTCGACAACTCGAACGCGAGGCCGCGCTGTGATGAGTCTTCGGCTGCTGCGCATCATCTGGGTGATCACCCGCTACCGTCTCGACACGCTGCTGCCCCTTGAGCGGCTCCCTTGGTACCTCAGGCTGATGTTCATTCTCTCGCCACTACGCCTGGTCCCGATCGGCAAACGCTCTCCCGGCGAACGCCTGCGCCTGGCCCTGGAAGCCCTCGGCCCCATCTTCGTCAAGTTCGGCCAACTGCTCTCCACCCGGCGAGACCTGCTGCCCGAGGAGATCGCCGACGAGCTCCGGCGCCTGCAGGACCAGGTCCCCCCCTTCCCCAGCCGCGAGGCGCGCGAGCTGGTGGAGGCGGAATTGCACATGTCGATCGACGAGGCGTTCGCCCATTTCGAGCCAGAGCCACTGGCCTCTGCCTCCATCGCCCAGGTCCATGCCGCCCGCCTGCATACCGGCGAGGAAGTGGTGGCCAAGATCATCCGCCCGGGCATCGAGCACGTCATGCGCCAGGACATGGCGCTGATGTATCGGGTGGCCGGCGTACTGGCCAGAATTCCGGAGGCTCGTCGCCTGCGGCCGATCGAGGTGGTGCGGGACTATGAGTCTACGCTGTTCGACGAACTGGACCTGCACAAGGAGGCCGCCAACACCTCGCAACTGAAGCGCAACTTCAAGGATTCACCGCTGCTCTACGTACCGGCCACCCACTGGTCCCATACCCGCCGTCGGGTGATGGTGCAGGAGCGCATCTACGGTGTCCCGGTCGCCGACCTGGCGGCGCTGAAGGCCCAAGGCACCGACCTGAAGCGCCTCGCCGAACGCGGCGTGGAGATCTTCTTCACCCAGGTATTTCGCGACAACTTCTTCCATGCCGACATGCACCCCGGCAATATCTTCGTTGCCCAGGAGCACCCTCACGACCCGCAATACATCGCCATCGACTGCGGCATCGTCGGCAGTCTCACCCGCGAGGACCAGGACTACCTCGCGCGTAACCTGCTCGCGTTCTTCCACCAGGACTACTATGAAGTGGCGGCGCTGCACATCGAGTCGGGCTGGGTCGGTGAAAACACCCGGGCCAACGAGTTCGCCGCTGCCATTCGCACCGTCTGCGAGCCGATCCTCGAGAAGCCGCTCAAGGACATCTCCTTCGGCCAGGTGCTGCTGGGGCTGTTCAAGACCGCCCGCCGCTTCAACATGGAGGTCCAGCCGCAACTGGTGCTGCTGCAGAAGACCCTGCTCAATATCGAGGGCCTCGGCCGCCAGCTCTACCCCGACCTGGACCTCTGGACCACCGCCAAGCCCTATCTGGAACAGTGGATGAAGGAGCGCGCCGGCGCCAGCGGCTTTTGGGAATCGCTCAAGCGCCAGGCCCCTGAACTGGCGCGCCAGCTGCCCGAGCTGCCGTCGGTGGCCCATCACGCCCTGAGCCGGATTGAGCATGAGCATCGCCAGCGTCACCGCCAGGCCCGGGCACTGGACGGTATTCAGCGACAGCTGAAAGACGGCCGCCGCAGCAGCCGACGGCTACGGCTGGGCATTCTCCTGGCAGGGCTGGCTCTGGCCTGGCAGCCGCTGAGCGAGTGGGCCACCGGCCAGCCATGGCCCGTGCTGCTGATCGCCGCCACCGGCCTGCTGCTGCTGGCCTGGCAATGAACTTGACCCACCGCAACCGGAAGCCCTGTCATGCGTGATATTCTGGATCAACTCTTCGAGGTGCTGGAGCAACGCAGAACTGCCGACCCTGACGATTCCTACGTTTCCGCCTTGCATCACAAGGGGCTGAACAAGATACTCGAGAAAGTCGGCGAGGAAGCCACCGAGACACTGCTGGCAGCCAAGGATGCCGAGGCCGGCGGCGAGGCGGAGCGAAAGGCACTGGTCGCCGAAACCGCCGACCTGTGGTTTCATAGCCTGGTGATGCTGTCGCATCTCGGACTCGACCACCGGGACGTGCTCGATGAACTGGCCCGACGCTTCGGCATTTCGGGGCACGAAGAGAAAGCCGCAAGGTCCAAGTAAACAGGTGTTCCGGATCGACCGGAGACCCGAATCAGAGGAATTCTTCATGTTAGGTGGCATCAGTATCTGGCAACTGCTGATCGTACTCGGCATCATCATCCTGATCTTCGGCACCAAGAAGCTACGCAACGTCGGCACCGACCTGGGTGGTGCGGTGAAGGGCTTCAAGCAGGCCGTGAATGAGGAAGAGAAGGACGACAAGGACAAGGCACAGGCCAAGGTCGCCCATGACGAACAGCCCAACACCTATGACGTTCGCGCCGAAGAGAAGGCGGCAGCGGACAAGGTGGATAATCAGGAAGAGCGCAAATAAGCCCTCATGTTTGACATCGGCTTTCTCGAACTCCTGATCCTCGGCGTCGTAGGCCTGCTGGTGCTCGGCCCTGAGCGTTTGCCCAAGGCGGCGCGCACCGTCGGGCTGTGGGTAGGCAAGATCAAGCGCTCCGTCTCGAGCATGCAGCGGGAGATCAGTTCGCAGCTCGAGGCGGAAGAGCTGCGCCAGAAACTCAAGGAGCAGCAGTCGAAACTCGATGAGAGCCTCGACAGAGCCAAGCGCGACGTGGAGAGTATCGCCAAGCCCGACTCCACCTCGACGCCCAGTAGACACGTCGACAAGAAAGCCGAGCCCGACAAGGTCACTGACGAGAGCACCGCTGTCGAGCCTCCGCCGCGGCAGGCTGCCGCGCGGCTCGACGACGCCCTGGCCAGTGCCCGTCAACCCGACGAGCCGCTCTCCGACGAACGCCCCACTCCTCCCGACGATGACAAGAAGGATGCCGCTTCCCGATGAGCGACTCCGGTGACAAGCAGGATCTCGGCCAGGCACCCTTGATCGAACACCTCATCGAACTGCGATCGCGTCTACTGCGCGCGGTCGTGGCGATCTTCGTGATCTTCCTCGGGCTCTACCCTTTTGCCAACGAGATCTACACCTTCGTGGCCCAGCCGCTGATGGCGCTGCTGCCGGAAGGCTCACAGATGATCGCCACGGAAGTGGCTTCGCCCTTTCTCGCCCCCTTCAAGCTGACCCTGATGGT
>SKVX01000282.1 GCA_007129225.1 Halomonas sp. | reverse complement strand
TCAGGGTCTTGTAGCGATCCAGGTAGTGTTCGCCGGCATGCACCAGCACCGGATGCTGAACCAGTGCGCAGGTGCCCAGCGCATTGGTACCCTGCAGCGACTCGCGCCACAGCGAACCGAGGCGGATATTGCGTTCACGGGCCACACGCTTGAAGTCTTCATCGGCCCGGGCATCCATGATCAGGCCATTTTCATTGGCTAGCGCCACGGCGAAGCGCGTGCCGGCGATCTGACCGTAAAGCAGGTCGAGCTCGGCTCGGGCGATCCGGCGAATGAGTTCGAGGCGTTCACGCTCCTGGCGCAGCTCCGCCTGGCTGACGTAGTCCAGGTCGGGCTGATCATCAGGTTGCAGGCCGGCCGCAAGGCAGCGTGTCCAGGAGCGCTCAATCAGTTCCTGCTGCGAGACATGGTGACTCACCGAGGGGTCAGCAAGGCCACCGGACAGACCCTGCGGCATTGAAGACAGCCGCTGGCCATCATTAGCAATAAGCATGGCGTGCTCCTCCTGACTGGACAGCACAACAGCCGCTTGCCCAATCTCTTTGTTATTATGTAACAACATTGAAGGATCCTGCTCTTAACCAGTTAACCATGCATGAAGTCAAGTTGTCCATGTAAGACATTCGCCATGTTATATGTAAGTAATATTCCCTTTAACGCATCATTGGGCAGTTTAATGCCTCTGAATTACCAAGGCGGCATTGGCGCTTCATCGCCGTCAGTGCCAACGGAAAAAACATCGTATTCCCGCGTCCCCGCCTCTCTCTGACCGGTAATGCCTACCCAGCCGTTGGCGCCTACGTGCTCCGGCTCGATATTCGCCACGTCGTAGTGCCACCAGTCCGGTTCCGTTTCGCCGTCTCGCCATGCTCTGGCCTTGACCTGCAATGCGGTGTCTCAGCACCTTGCCACCGGTGGCATCCTTCGCTTCAAGTACCTCGAGGCGATGCTCACCGGGAATCCAGGCATCTCGCCAGTTGGCCGGCGGCTCGCCGGTGGGAAAGTCGGAAAAATCGGTCAGATATTGCGCCATGGGTCATGTCCTGTTGATCAGGGGTTATCGAACGCCTCGATGAAACGATCGATCTCGTCATCGCCGACGTCCGCCTCGGCAATGATGCCGAACAGGGCGCCTACATTGATCTCGTCGCCTTCCTGGGCGAGCCGGCGGCGCAGGACACCGCCGGCTGGCGCTTCAAAGGTGTTGTTGATCTTTTCGGTCTCGATGTCGACGATCTCGTCGCCGCGTGACACGTCGGCACCCTCTTCGACGTGCCAGGTGGAAATGCAGCCGTCCTGCATCGACAGGCCCCACTTGGGCAGCGTCAGGGCAGTGATTCGTTCCGCCATCATGAACCCTCCACGAGCGACCGGGCCGTGTCGCGAATTCGCTCCACGGACGGAATGTAGTGGGCTTCCAGTGCCGGTGAGAACGGCACTGGCGTATGCGGGGGCGAAACCAGGCGTATCGGTCCCTTGAGCGCGTCGAAGGCCTGCTCCGCCACCAGTGCCGAGATATCGGTGCCGATATTGCAGCGCGGCGAGGCCTCGTCGACCACCACCAGGCGACCGGTGCGCCGCACGCTGGTCAGGATGGCTTCTTCGTCGAGCGGTGACGTGGTGCGGGGGTCGAGCACCGTGCAGTGAATGTCCTGATCGGCGAGCTGGTCGGCCGCTTCATTGGCCAGCTTCACCATGCGGCCGAGGGCCACGATGGTCACGTCATCGCCCTCGCGGGTGAGGCTCGCGTCGCCGAAGGGAATCGTATAGGGCTCATCGGGGACTTCGCCCTTGTCGTCATACAGGAACTTGTGTTCAAAGAAGATAACCGGGTCGTCGTCGCGGATCGCCTGGGTCAGCAGACCCTTGGCATCAAAGGGCGACGACGGAATCACCACCTTGATGCCCGGTACATGGGTGAAAATGGGGTAGAGGCACTGGCTATGCTGTGCTGCCGCACTCAGGCCGGCACCATACATGGTGCGAATCACCATGGGGGTCTTGGCCTTACCGCCGAACATGTAGCGGAATTTCGCCGCTTGGTTAAGCACCTGATCGAAGCAGGTTCCCATGAAATCGACGAACATCAGCTCGGCTACCGGCCTCGTGCCGGTCGCTGCCGCGCCTGCTGCCGCGCCGATATAGGCCATCTCGCTGATCGGTGTGTCGATGACGCGCTCGGCCCCGAATTCCGGCGCTAGCCCCTTGGTCACCCCCAGCACGCCGCCCCAGGCATCCTGGTCACCCGGTGCGCCCGTACCACCGACGATATCCTCGCCGATCACGAAAACGGTAGGGTCACGCCGCATCTCGTCGCGCAGTGCCTCATTGATCGCTTGGCGATAGCTTTTCCTGGACATGATGCCCTCTCAGTAGGATACGTAGACGTCGGTGTGGAGATCCGCTTCCTGGGGCGGCTCGGCTTGGCGGGCATCGTCCACCGATTGCTTGATCAGTGAGGCGATCTCCGCGTCGATTTGCTCGAGGTCGGAAGCGGCTATGCCGTGCTCGCCGAACGCAAGATCTCCGCCTGGATTCAGGGCCGCGTCGGTCCGAACCGCACCCGGCTCCCTTTGCTCGGCCATATTCCGGTTTTGGGTAATTTGATGACCGGCCTCGGCCTCTTCCAGCCGGCTGCCGACGGGTTGAAGTTCCTCTTCAAGGAGGAGATCACGCCTGGTCACGTGAAGGTCGGTTATTACTACCTGGCTCCGCT
>SKVX01000160.1 GCA_007129225.1 Halomonas sp. | reverse complement strand
CTCCCACCATGTAGGAAAACCGCCAGATATTGCCCAGCCCCACCGCAGAGCCAGCAGCGGCTAGCACGAAGGTCATCTTCGACGACCACTGTGCATGGACGAGTTTCGACATGAATCACCTGTTATTGTACATGCGAGTTTTAGACAAGGTTATTGATATGTAACAAGACAAAAAAGCAGTGCTAATGCAGTGTTTTTGCCCTTTATTCGGCAAATTTATCCGATATTTGTCGTAATGACCAGTAATTCATCGATGATAATGCGGCGCTGTAGAGAGCGATCGAAGCGAGGCGAGTCCGCACTCTCAGCAAGGAATATCCGAGGTGACGAGATGGAGGGGGACCGTCATGCATGGTGGGCTAGTGCCCATTGGGCGTCACTACGATTATGCGCCGAGCGGACAGGGGAAAAAGGAGTTTTCCCCTGTTTTATCCACAGGGCGCAATGCCCTCCCAGTCGATTGAACGGTGACCGCGAGTCATCGCCCGGTAAAAGGAAACTGAGGCCCCTTCCCCGTGGAAAACGCGTGTAATGGACTTCTCCGCACTTCCCGCCGTGCTGAGACACCGCCCGATGGCCATTGACGGATAACAAGAAATGCGAAGGAAGGCCGTGTAGGCTTGCGTATCCGGCAAGAGTTATCAACAGGCGCCCCATGGCAGGAAAGCCAGCATCCTGTCACCTGTGGAATAGGCCCGGGCAGCCAGCAGGACTGGCTTCAAGGGATAACCCCGGATACCGTTCAGATAGGGTTTTCTTTAAGCTGTAACAAAAAGAAGAGGCAGCGCCGCTTTCCCGGTGGCAGCATAGCCCTTCCGCGCCTGCAGGAGATTCCGGACGGAGGCGTCAGTCGGCTTCATAGTGGTAAATCATGGAAACGAACCTCAATATTGCCCTTTTCGAGCACATCAATGCCACTCCCGATAGCCCTGCAGGGTGGCTGCTGTTGGCCGAGGTCTCTGCCGTCTATCTGATCTGGTTCATTCCGGCACTGCTGGTGATTGGCTGGCTGCGTGGCAGCGACCGACTCAAGCAGCCCCTGCTGGAAGCCTTTATCGCCACGCTGCTCGCCCTGGCGGCCAGCTGGTTGATCGGCTTTCTCTGGCCCAGCCCACGCCCGTTCATGGTGCCTGTTGGACACGCGTTACTGGAGCACTCGCCAACCCCGGCGTTTCCCAGCAACCATGCCACGATCATGCTGACCATGGCCTTCAGCCTGATGCTGCACGCCAAGACCCGCCGCATCGGCCGCTATCTACTGTTGCTGGCCCTGCCCGTGGCCTGGGCGCGGGTCTTCCTCGGCGTTCACTTCCCCCAGGACATGCTGGGCGCCACCCTGCTGGCCGCGACAATGGCACTACTGGTTGGCGCCAACCGCAACTGGTTGATACTCCCCTTCCATCACCGTGTGGCGCGACGACTCTATCACCTGCTCTTTGCGCCGCTGATCGTCCGGGGCTGGGTGCGGCGCTGAGCCCACTGCGGGCTCGGCGCCATCCCGCGGCGACTTCACGGGCTACTCGACGGTAACGGACTTGGCCAGGTTGCGCGGTTGGTCCACGTCCGTACCCTTGAGTACCGCCACGTGGTAGCTGAGCAGCTGCAGCGGAATGGTATAGAGAATCGGAGCCAGGGCATCATGCACATGGGGAAGCCTGAGCACACGTATGCTCTCTTCCTCTTCCAGCCCCACCGCTTCGTCGGCAAAGACGAACAACTCACCGCCACGGGCTTGTACTTCCTGAAGATTGGACTTCAGCTTGTCGAGCAGCTCATCGTTGGGCGCCACCGAAATGACCGGCATCTCGCTATCCACCAGGGCCAGGGGGCCATGCTTGAGTTCACCGGCCGGATAGGCCTCGGCGTGGATATAGGAGATCTCCTTGAGCTTGAGGGCGCCTTCCAGGGCGATGGGGAAATGCACTCCCCGGCCCAGAAAGAGTGCATGGTGCTTCTCGGCGAAGGCCATCGACAGCGTCTCGATCTCGCCATCCAGCTCCAACACCTGGGACACCAGTCGCGGCAGGCCGCGCAGCCCCGACACCAGCTCTGCCTGGAGATCGCTGGAAAGCCCCTTGATCTTTCCCAGTGCCAGGGTCAACAGCATGAGGCCAGTGAGCTGGGTGGTGAAGGCCTTGGTCGAGGCCACGCCGATCTCGGGGCCGGCCTGGGTCATCAGGGTCAGGTCGGATTCACGCACCAGCGAACTGCCCGGCACGTTGCAGATAGCCAGGCTGCCCAGGTAGGCCTGCTTCCCGGCGAAGCGCAGTGCCGCCAGGGTATCGGCGGTCTCGCCGGACTGTGACAGCGTCACGAACAGGGTTCCTTCGGGCACGACCACCTTCCGGTAACGATACTCGGAGGCCACCTCGACCTGAACCGGGATCCCGGCATAGCGCTCCAGCCAATAGCGCGCCACCATCCCGGCATGGTAGCTGGTGCCACAAGCCACGATATGGACCTGCCGGACACGCGCGAACAGCGCTTCGGCGCCGGGTCCGAAGCTCTCCACCAGTACCGACCTGTCACCCAGCCGGCCTTCCAGTGCCGCAGCAATCATCGCCGGCTGCTCGAATATTTCCTTGAGCATGAAGTGACGGTAGTCGCCCTTGCTGGCGGCGCCATCGCCGTGTTCGAACGTCTGGGTCTCACGAACGGCCGGGCTGCCTGCGGCATCGACGACCTCGATTCGGCCACCCTTGGAAAGGCGAACCACAT
>SKVX01000153.1 GCA_007129225.1 Halomonas sp. | reverse complement strand
GCCTGCACCAGCATGCTGAGCATCAGCTCGACATCCGTAGCCCCTTTACCAACATCAGAAGCCGATGCACACTCATCGCGATTGTCCAGCCGGGCATCCGCCAGGAAAAGGAGCCCGTGGCGGTCTTCGCGCACCAGATGACAGGCTCCCGTGCCATCCGGGGTGACGTCGAGCGAGAGGCAGGCAAGCCCCACAGGACCATCGAGATGATACTGAATGCCGCTGGGGCCTCGGTATGCTGCCCGCTTTGCCATCTGCTCAAGCTGACCTCGCTCGACCGGCCTTCCATCAAGATGGATAATTCCACATATGCCACTCATGATGATCAGCACCCTCGCAACAAGCCTGCTTTCCGAAACCCCATGACACCTGCCAGCCCAATCTCGTTCGATGGCCAACCGGCGTCGCCAATTTCCAGGCTTCCCAGGACGGGCAATCGTCGCCCTGGCGCCATTTACGAAATGTAGCAGAAAACAAACATAGCGTTACGCTAACTTGCTACGAAGCTCACCACCTACTGATGAAAATCACTCTCTTGAACCGTAGGCTCTTCCAACGCAGCCTCCGCCACCGGCCTTCCACGCCGGAACTGGACCATGGGGCAGTCGGGTAGCTCCCGCTCACCGGTCCATTCGCCGAGGAAAGCCAGCAGGTTGGGCCCGAGCGGCTCCCGGGGCAGCCCCCAGACGTCGTCATAAAGCGAATCGGCGAAGTGCAGGCCACAGGCCGGGGCGGTGACGTCGGAACGGGTTCGGTCCTTGAGCGCCATGAGCTCCGCCAGGTAATCGTCGCCGACGTCGCCGCGCCCCACTGTCACCAGGGCACCGACGATGTTGCGAACCATGTGATGGAGGAAGGCGTTGCCCTGGATGTCGACGACCACCAGGGGCCCATGACGGTGTACCTCGATGAAATGCACCTTGCGCCACGGCGTCTTGGACTGGCAGCCCGCCGCCCGGAAACTGGAGAAATCATGCTCGCCCACCACTGCCTGGGCCGCGCGATGCATTGCCTCCGCGTCCAGCGGATCGCGGCACCAGGTGACGTTGGCTCTCTCGAGTACCGGCCGACTCGGCTGGTTGAGGATGATGTACCGGTACCGCCGCGCCAGCGCCTTGAAGCGCGCATGGAAGTCATCCGGCACTTCATGCACCCAGCGCACCGCAATGTCCCGCGGCAGGTTGGCGTTCACGCCGAATACCCACGCCTTCTGCGAACGCGGCACCGGGGGGTCGAAGTGGACGATCTGGCGGGTGGCATGTACGCCGGAGTCGGTGCGCCCGCTGGCGTGCACCGTGATCGGCTGGCTGGCGACCTTCGCCAGCGCCCGCTCCAGTTCGGCCTGTACCGAAGGTGCGTTCTTCAGGCGCTGCCAACCGCAGTAGGCGCTGCCATCGTATTCCACCCCCAGGGCCAGGCGGCCGCTGAGGGGGATGCGTTCATCGAGACGTCGAAAGAGGGTCATTCGGCCATCAGAGTCGATAGTGGGTGATCAGTTCCTTGGCCTGGGCCTGAAGCCTGGGGTCGGCGCTATCCCTCAGACGCTGAAGCAAGGCGTGCGCCCGCTCGGTCGCACCGACGTCCAGCAGTCGCCTTGCCTCATCCAGCTCGTCGAACCCGGCCAGGGTGTCGCTAGCGCCCTCATTATCCCGGTCCAGCGGCGGAAAGGCCACCTCCTCCACTTCCCACTCTTCCTCTTCCATTCTCGGCGCTTCGCCCAGGTGCACCTCATCCAGGGGTGCGGCATCTTCCCGTGCATCCTCCCGATCACCGTCGGCGGCTACTTCGATCTCCTTACCCATGCCTGACCCGGTGGTGGGAAAATCGATGCTGGGCTGCATCGGTGTTTCCTCGCGACGACCCGGCTCAGGGTCGAGGGTGGGGGGACGGTAGTCGATCATATCCCGCTCGACGGTCGAACCTTCATCGGCATGACTCATGTCGGCGGCAGGCGTGACAGTCGTTTGCTCATCTTTACTGTCCAGCGGCGGGGCCGGCTCAGGCTCACCCTCCTGCGCCACCCTATCGCCGCTATCGCTATCGCCATCCGAAGGCACTACTGTTTCGAAATGCGGCGCCTGCGCCTCGATGCCCTCGATTTCGTCGACCTCGCGGCGCTCCTCGACACCACCCCGCTCCCCGGCTTCGTCGCCCTGCGGGTCGAGCAGTGAATCGAATGTCTGTGCCGGCAACTCCTTGGCGGCGGCAAATTCTGACCGTGGCTGGCCCCCTCCATGGGCGTTGTCGGACGCTACCGCACGATGAGCGGCCATTAGGCGACTGGCTTCCGCCACCATGGAGGGATCCCCCCCCCCGGCCAGCCGCTCGGCCTCGCGCTCGGCCGATGACCAGTCCCCCTGCTCCAAATGAACCGTGAGCAGCTTCAGGCGCAGGTCATCCCGCTCGGGTTCGCGGGCTAGACCGGCCAGGAGGCTCTCCCTGGCCTGGTCGTAGCGGCCATAGGCCATGAAGATGTCCGCCTCGCTGATCGCCTCCGCTTGCGGCATCGGTGCAGGCCTCTCGACAGCCGACTCGGCACTGGCGACGGACATGCCCGCCACGATCGGTGGAGCCGTGCCAGAGGCCGGCGGCGGTGCGCCCATGGAATCAGCCGGCGCTCCGTAGGTCACGCTGGGCATGGTGGCGAAGCTCATTGTCGATGCCGTTTCACGAGAACGACGACGGCGTATCAGCAACCATAGGCCCAGCAGGGCTGCCAG
>SKVX01000162.1 GCA_007129225.1 Halomonas sp. | reverse complement strand
TTGCAGGCCACCACCAGCACGCAGCAATCACTGGCGGCGACCGCGGCGCTACAGACTGCCAGGATACGCTTCACCAGCCAGTCATCAGGCCGCGTACCGTAAGGCATCATCGCGTTGTCGCAGGCATAGACAAGCGCAGCATCCGGTAGTCGGCGGCGCAGCGGTTCAATCACCGACAGGCCGCCGACGCCGGAGTCGAAGATCAGGATCGGGCCGGACATGGAAAAGAGTCCAACATGTGGAGTCGCTCGGCTGCTGGGAGGCGCTCATTCTAGCAGCAAGCGGCACAGGCTCCCATCCGCCCCTTACTGTCAGGTTGCCGGTTCGATGTCCCTCAATTCGGCATAGAGCTCGGGGTAGGCGGCCTGCAATCGCTCCAGTTTGGCGGCGGCACCGTCGGGCAGAGCCTCCGCCAGACGCTCCAGATCCTGGTCGTCAAAGTGCTCACGAATCAGGGGAAAGAGGAGTTCCCGCTCGTCGCGCAGATAGGCACGGTGTGCGTCGAGGTAGGCCTTCAGGTCCTCGGCGAAGCGGTCCATGGGCACAACGGCGTCCATCAGGATCATGTCGATGTCGTTGGAGAGCCGCATCAGGCGCTGGCGCAGTGCCTGGTAGTCGTTTGAAAGCCGCTCTGTCAGCGCATTGCTCTCGGGGGCCAGGTCATTGAGACGCTCGGTGCAGACCCGCTCCAGGGGAACCGTAAATCCTTCCATGTAGTCGAGTATGTAGTCGACGACTTCCCGAACAAGTTGAAAATTGGGTCGTTCGCCGGATGCAAGGGCCTTCTGCTTGAGCTGAAGGACGTGCAACATGCGCGCCATATTGGCATGATCCCGACGCAGTTGGGTCAGCATGGGCATGTCGAAGCCTCCTCTACCATCGAATGAAGCGGGCTATAAGCGTTGGATGCGCGGGACGAACGCAGGTTCATTGTCGAGGCCGCTTAATTTCTAGCGGCCCGAGCAGGCAAGGTGCCATATCACCCTAGCCCCTTTGGCCTAACATCGCACATAACCCAAGGTCGTATTGCATAATTTCCGAGTACCAGAAACCCAATGGCATGACCTACCGCCACAAGGAGCGCTCCATGGACCTGTTCGGTCAGCCCCCCGACGATGCGGCACCACTGGCCTACCGCATGCGACCCCGCCGCCTGGAGGACTACGTGGGCCAGCAGGCGCTGGTGGGCCCCGGCAAGCCGCTTCGCCGCATGGCGGAGACCGGCACGGTTCGGTCGATGATCCTCTGGGGCCCCCCGGGGGTGGGCAAGACCACCCTGGCCGACATCCTGGCCACGGAGTCAGGCTCCCGCCTGGAAAGGCTCTCGGCGGTCATGGCCGGGGTCAAGGATATCCGCGAGGCGGTATCCCGGGCCGAGGTGGCACGGGGGCAGAGCCAGCCGACGCTGATGTTCCTCGACGAGATCCACCGTCTCAACAAGAGTCAGCAGGATGCCCTGCTGCCCCATGTGGAGTCGGGCCTGCTGACGCTGATCGGCGCCACTACCGAGAACCCCTCCTTCGAGGTCAACTCGGCGCTGCTCTCCCGGGCGCGCGTTCACGTGCTCAAACCCCTCGAGGAAGCCGAATTGATCACCGTGATGCGCCAGGCCCTGGGCGACAGCGAGCGCGGCCTGGGCAGTCGCCGCATCGCCGTGGATGACGAGATCCTGGGCATGATTGCCCGGGCCGCTGCCGGCGATGCACGACGCGCCCTGGGCCTGCTCGAGACCGCCTGCGACTTCACCGTAGCCATTAGTGATGGCGATGGCGATCATGAGCGCCTGCCCCGTGAGGCACTGGACGCGGTCATGGGCCATCAGGCCAGCGCCTTCGACAAGCAGGGCGACTATTACTACGACCTGCTTTCGGCCATCCACAAGTCGATCCGCTCCTCGCGACAGGATGCCGCCCTGCTCTATATCGCACGCTTCATACAGGGCGGCGGGGACCCGCTGGACGTGGTTCGCCGACTCGCCGCCATTGCTTCGGAGGACGTGGGTAACGCCGACCCTCGCGCCCTGCCCCTGGTCATCTCCGCCTGGGACGCCTACCTGCGCCTGGGGGACTACGAAGGCCAGCGCGCCATTGCCCACGCCGCCATTCATCTCGCCGTGGCCCCCAAGAGCAACGCCATCGACCAGGCATGGCATCGTGCCAAGGCGTTCGTGGCCGCCCAGCCGAGCCTGGAGGTGCCCGGCTATCTGCGCAATGCACCGACCAAGCTGATGGAGTCGCTGGGCCATGGCCAAGGGTATCGCTACGCCCACAGCGAGCCGGAAGGCTACCCGGCGGGCAGCGCCCACGACTGCTGGCCCGACGACCTGCCCCGCCAGCCGTTCTATCAGCCCAGCGACCACGGCCAGGAGAAGCGCTACGCCCAGTTGATGGCCTGGCGTGCCGCACTGGATGCCCAGGCAGATGAGGACTCCTAAAACCAGCCGCGCCGCCTCAAGGGCGGCGCGGCTGTGTCATGGGTTCCTGACGGGCGGTCAGTGGGTATCGCGGATTACATCGGTGCCTTCGGGAATGTCGAAGGTAAAGCGACTCTCGTCAATGGACTGGTTCATGCGCACGTCACGAAACTCGATGGCGGTGCGCTGACCGGTACTGTCGGTCATTTCCAGGCCCCGCAGCTCTTCGCCGCGGAAGGTCATTTCCAGCTCCTCGAACAGGGTGTCGGGGGACTTCGGCACCAGCCGGAAGCTCTCGTTGCTGCCCTGCTGC
>SKVX01000130.1 GCA_007129225.1 Halomonas sp. | reverse complement strand
TGCATGGATACCTTCCTCAATCGATCCTGACTGCCACTCGATGATGCCTACCCAGAGCGTGAAACACGACCTCTGCCCTTTCAGCGATTGCCGACCTCGAGTTCCGGTGCCGCTCGCTTTTCAGGATTCATGCGTAACAGGTGGCTGATGTCATCCATCACATCGCGCAGTGCCACTTCGCGGGAGTAAGTCAGCACCGCTTCGCCCCGCGGATCCACCAGCCATACGCGGCCCGGCGATTGCCATTCGGGCGTCTGGGCCCATTGCGCCACGGACTCTCCCGGCAGAGCCGGCTGAGCGCCGCCGATGCGCAAGCGACTGACCCTTGGAGCTTCCCGGCCGAGGGCACGATGCAGGCGCCACCACTGGTCAGACAACACCTCACACTCGGTGGAGCAGTCAAAAGCCAGCACCCAGTCCCCCGGCTCCAGCGCCTCGAGGGGCTCCACCAGCGGCCACTGGGCAAGGGCGGGAACGGCAGGCGCCAGTTCGCCATGGGCCGTACGCTGTTCGGGAATACCGATGCGCCACTCCACCATGACCCAGGCGGTAACCACCGGTATGGCGAAGATAGCGATCAGCGCCAGCAGCTTGAGTCGCTGGCGACGCGCCCTCAGGGTGTCCTGGGCGTTACTGTGTTGCTCGGCCGGCTTTTCTCGCACGTCTGTCCCTTAATCTGATGTTCAGCTCCCAACGAGCCCAAGTGTACCCGAGTGACGGGTTACCGTTCGCCTGGGCGCGAGGTCGGAAGTTCTTCTGGACTTGGTACCTGCCGCTACGGGTGATGATCGCGTGAAGCGAACCTCTCGCGACGATCCCGGGCCAGCCGGCGCCCGCCGACGACCATCATGACCAGGGCCGCAAGCGACAGCCCCCACCACTGCACCGCGTAGCCGACATGTCGTTCGGGGGGCATCACACTGGGCTCCCACCAGGGTTCGAGAAGCCCCGCCCCCTCCTCCAGGTGCAGCCAGCCATCATGGGCGAATCCGGGCGATGGGCTCCAGGCGTCGAGGTCGATCTGCTGCAGGCGTTGCCCCTCGCGATTCGGGCCATAGAGCGGGCCAGAATCGCCGGCCACTTGCCAGCGGCCTTGCAGCGTCACCTCCCCGCTGGGCGTATCCACCTCGGGCGTCTCACGGACCGGACCGGTGGCCATGAAGCCACGCTGGACCAGCCATAGCCGACCATCCTCGGTACGCAGCGGGGTCAATGCCGCCACACCAACCTGGCCATTGAGTGTACGATTATCCAGGAAGAGGGTGTCGTCAGCCTGGTACTCGCCGCGCAGTGTCAACCGCGTTCCCCCGGGGGGAGCCGCCGTGGGCGCCTCGAGCGTTGGCGCGGCGTCGAGCCTGGCGAGATAGTCGCGCTTGTCGTCGGCCCGCTCCCACTGCCATAGTCCAAGGGCCAGGCCGAGTGCCACCAGCAGCGACCAGAGCAGGCACCACAGGCCCAGTCGCCAGCCAGGAAAACGCATGGTCGGCACCCCTTTTTTCCCCGCCCCCTGACCCTTGATGGAGTAACTCATGCTGCTGAAGACTCTGATCGCCGTTGTATTCCTGGCCATGGTGACAAGCCTGGCAGCCGGTGTCGGCTTCCTGCTGCACGACGACAGCCGCTCCCGCCGCTTGCTGGTATCACTGAAGATTCGCGTTGGATTGGCCGCACTTCTGATCGCCCTGCTGTTCTACGGCTTCTATATCGGCAACCTGGGCGCCTGATCACCCGCCCCGTCAACATGAACTCCCGCCCGGCCACACCGGGCCGGGCGGGAGACATCGAATCATCGACTGCTGAATGGCGATGGCACGCCTGAATCTTAGAATACGTAGACAAACAGGAACAGCCCCACCCAGACCACATCAACGAAGTGCCAGTACCAGCAGGACGCCTCGAAACCGAAGTGGTCCTCGGGTGTAAAGTGGTGTCGGATCACTCTCATCAGCATGACGATGAGAATCAAGGTGCCGACGATGACGTGCACCCCATGGAAGCCGGTCAGGATAAAGAAGGTTGCACCATAGATGCCGGCCTCCAGGGTAATGCCGTAATGCGCATAGGCCTCGTAGTACTCGACGCCCTGGATCACGATGAAGGTGAGACCCAGCAGTACCGTACCGGCCAGCCAGTTGCGGCAGATCTTGCGGTGGCCCTCCTTGAGCGCCTCGTGGGCCACCGTCAGGGTGATACTTGACGAGATAAGGATCAGCGTATTGACCAACGGCAGATGCCAGGGACTGAAGACCTGAGCCGGTCCGGCAATAGAGGAGTCAGGCGGGCTGAGCAATGGCCAATGGGCCGTGAATTCCGGCCATAGCAGCGCCGTGGGCCCCTTCGTGCCTTCGCCTCCCAGCCATGGGATGGCAAACATGCGCACGTAGAACAGCGCGCCGAAAAAAGCCGCGAAGAACATCACTTCGGAGAAGATGAACCAGCCCATGCCCCAGCGGAAGGAGCGGTCCATCTGGGCATCATAGAGGCCGCTGCGTGATTCGACCACGACATCGCGGAACCACAGCGCCATGACGGCCACCACGCCCGCCAGTCCCAACAGCATGATGAAGGTGCCGCGACCATGCACCAGCACCATGCCGATACCGACCATCATCATGCCCAGTGCCAGGGATCCAAGCACCGGCCACTTGCTGGTTGGAGGTACGTAATAGCTGCCACTCATGCCTCATCTCCTTCAATGGTCTTTGCAGCGGCCTGAAGCGGCGCTTT
>SKVX01000232.1 GCA_007129225.1 Halomonas sp. | reverse complement strand
GACCTCGGTGAGCGAGGTGGCGAGGGAGCTCGGTAGCTCGCCCGGAAACGTGCACTGGTACTACCCGTCCAAAGATGACCTGTTCGCCGCGGTCGTCGATCGATGGCTCGACCAGAACACCGCGGCGATCGAGGCGCGAACAGACCTGGCCGACGACCCGCTCGGTCGGTTCTTCGCCATGGTCGACACCCTTGTCCACTATCGAGCCATCCGCGACGACATCATCGAACGAGCACCTCACAGCGAGGCGGTCGCATCAGTGGACCACCGTCAGCGGGCGTGGTTCCGCGCTGCGCTCGACGAGGTGCTCGACGTCTATCTGCGCCCTGGTGAGTACCGCGACATGGCGGTCCACACGATCGGGGCCACGGCGCTTGGCGCCACGATCAGACCGAACCAGGAACCGCCCACCGCCGAGATCCTCCGTTTCGCCCTGGAGCGCATCGTCAGAGACGCCCCGGAGCTCCATCGCGCCCCAGGAGCACCAACCCGCCGCGAGTTCGGCTCGACCCTCACCTGGTCATGAGCGCCTCGAGCGTTCTTGCCCGGCCCTCGTGGCTGGCCATCACCGGCACCACCGCAACCGCGAACCCCGCCTGCTCGAGGGCCGTCACGGCCTTCCGCACGTGGTCAGCGTCGCCGTGGGGGATGATCGTCTCGTAGAGCTCATCAGACACCAGCTCGGCCACCTCAGCCAGGTTCGTCGCCTCAGCTGCCCGGTCGACGATCTCACCGAACCCCTGTTGAGCGAAGGATGCGGCGTACCCAGGAGCCCGGAGATAGCCGGCGATGAACTGGTGCCCAATCGCCACGTCGATCTCGTCGGGTTCGACCGCGACGTGCAGCCAGATGCTGATCGGTGGCACCGCCCGGTTCGCCGCTCGGGCTCCGTCCGCGATCACCTCGGCCAGGCGGTGGGCCTGTGCAGGGCCCACCATGTTCAGCACAGCTCGATCCGCGCACTCTCCAGCCAGACGCAGCATCTTCGGACCCAAGGCCGCGACACCGATCTTCACCCGAGCCGGCCCCGTCCCCAGTCGAAATCCCACGGTGGTTGCCGGCCCTGAGTCGATCGCGGTGCGCTCACCACTCAGCGCCGCCTTGGTGGCCTCGAACACGGCGCGCACCAGTGCCGGGCTGCTGCGCGTCCGGCCGTGCCAGGACTGGGTCACCGTGGGGCTCGACGCCCCGAGCACCAGTTCGCACTCCGCTCCCAGCGCGAGCAGCGTGCTGGCCGCCATCGCCAGCTGAGGACCGCTCCGCAGCGGGGCGGGCAGCGGCCCGAGGATCAGCCGGGGACCAGCCGGGTGAGCCAGGTGACCGGCCATGGCGAACGGATCGAAGACCGAGGTCTCGCTGATCCACAGCTCGTCGTAGCCAAGGTCGATGGCCAGCTCGGCACTGGTGAGCGTGTCAGCCGCCGTCAGCAACGGCGACTGGGGCAGTACGACGCCACGGGAGGTACTCATCAGATGCTCCTCTCCCGGCCGACCCAGTGGGGCGCGCGCAGCTCACGCTTGAGGACCTTTCCCGCCGGGGTCCGGGGAAGGGTGGAGACGAACTCGACCGACCGTGGGCACTTGAAGTGGGCGAGCCGGTCCCGACTCCACCCGATCACCTCGTCCTCCTCCACCTCGGACCCGGAGGTGCACACGATCACGGCGTGGACCCGCTCCCCCCACCGTTCGTCGGGGACACCGATGATCACCGCCTCCTCCACACCGGGATGTGCACGAAGGACGGACTCGACCTCAGCGGGATAGACGTTCTCGCCGCCGGTGATGACCACGTCCTTGGCCCGATCCACGATCCGGAGATAGCCATCGTCATCGAAGGCCCCCACGTCGCCGGTCCGGAACCAGCCATTGACGAACGCGGCCTCATCAGCATCCGGGTCGTTCCAGTACCCAGGCATCATCGCCGGACCGCGGACGACGATCTCTCCCACCGCACCAGGCGGCAGCGGACGGTTACCCGCGTCGATGACCTGAACCTCCCAACCCAGAGCGGGGCGCCCCGCCGCTCGGACGTGGTCGGGGTGATCGTGGTCCTCGGGGTCGAGCACCGCGATCGTCCCGGTCTCGGTCATTCCGTAGTACTGGCGGAACCGGGCCCGCGGGAACACCCGACGAGCAGCATCGAGGAGCTCCGGGGTGATCGGGGAGGCGCCGTAGTTGATCTCGACCAGGTGGGTGAGATGGGGGGGCGTGGTGCGGTCCTGCGCTGCGTCGACGAGCATCTTCAAGGTGACCGGCGCCGACGACGAGAACTGGATGCACCGGCGCTCCATCACATCGAGTACCAGGCCGGGGTCGAAGTCACCCATCAAGTGGAGCTCTCCACCACACCCCAGGGCTCCGAGGGCGTTGCCGAGTCCGGCCATGTGGAACATGGGAAGGTAGACGAGGTGACGGGATCCTTCGTTCATGCCCCCGACGGTGGCCATGGGCTCGACCAGCGCCGTTCTGATCATGGCCGCATTCGTCAACGGGACCGCCTTGGGAAGGCCCGTCGTCCCGCTGGAGAAGGCCAGCGCGAGTAGGTCGTGGGGCAGTGGACGAAGATCCGCGTCGACTCCCGGTTTCGCTTGGTCGTCGATCCCGTCCACGGCGGTTTCGGCCCGAGCGGATCCGTCGAGGCTGACCTGTCCCTCGGGTAGCACCGGAGAGAGGCGGCCGAGGAACTCGGCGCCCACCGCCGCGGCCACTGGGTCGACCACTTCGATCAGGCG
>SKVX01000338.1 GCA_007129225.1 Halomonas sp. | reverse complement strand
GGATAACGCCCGCTCAGCAGGCCCAGGGCCTCGACCCAGATGTCCTGACCCTTGCCACCGGTGAGCCGCCCGGGCAGGCCGATGGCCACACTGCCGGCAGGAACACCGAGCTCGCTGCGCAATGCGTCGCATTCAACCTCGCTCAGCCGGGGACGATAGGGCTCGGGGTCGATACCGAGATAGAGGCGCTTGATTCGCCCCTCCGGCAGGGGAAAGGCAGCGACATTGCGCGCCCGCGTCGCTTCACTGATGGCGAAGAGCCGGCTGACCCTGCCATAGGCCCAGCGGTGGTAGAGGTCCTTCTTGGCGCGGGTGACCCCCATGTGATCGGTGAAGAACAGCTTCAGCCCCGGCCTGAGTGTCGCCAGCAGGGCTCCCAGGCGCAAATCGCTGGACTTGTGGCAATGCAACACGTCGATACCCTGTCGCTTCAGGTACGCGAGGATCCGACCGGCCTGGAGCAGTGCCCGCCCACGGCTGGGCACCGTCAGCGGCTCGATGCCCGCCTCGACCAGGCTCGCCGCCACCGCAGAACCGGCAAGCGCAAGACCATGGGGCTCCCACCCCTGGCGCCTCAGCTCGGGTATAATCCGTCCAGGATACATTTCCAGTCCGCCCCAGCCATCCGACAGGCAGATATGCATTACCTTGTGCGACAAGGGTGTCTCCTCATTTGGCCACCGGGGCACGGGAGCCCAGATGACGCTAACTTCCAAGGGGGGCGAGCCCCGCGAATCGACCCGCATACTGGTCGTGCGTAACGACAAGGTCGGCGACTTCATGCTGGCCTGGCCGGCCCTTGCCTGTCTCAAGGCCGCAGCGCCCACCCTGCATATCAGCGTCCTGGTGCCAAGCTATACGGCACCCCTTGCCCGACTGTGCCCCTGGATCGACGAGGTGCTCCTGGACCCGGGCGACGACGCCGGTCGCGATGCGCAGCGAGCTCTGCTGGCACGGCTTCGAGGGGGTCGCTTTGCGGCCCTGCTGACCCTCTATTCGACGCCGCGCATCGGCTGGCTGGGCTGGCGTGCCGGCATTCCGCTACGCCTGGCACCGGCCACCAAATGGGCACAGCTATTCTACAACCATCGCATCACCCAGCGCAGGTCCCGTTCCGCCCGTCCGGAGTATGTCTACAACATCGAGCTGGCCGACGCGCTGCTGCTCGCCCTGGGCATGGCGCCGTCCGCCCACCCGGAACCACCCTACTGGCCGCTGCCCGCCGACGCGCCTGCAGCACAAAGGGCCCGGCTCGGCCATGAACTGGCGATCGACAGGACCCGCCCCTGGGTCTACCTGCATGCCGGCAGTGGCGGCTCGGCGGTAAACCTGACGCCCGCGCAGTATGCCGAGCTGGCCCGACTGATCGATAAGCGTGCGGGCGAAGGCAGGCCCATCTGGATCATGACCGCGGGGCCCGGCGAAGAGGCCACCGCCGGTGAGCTGCGCGACCGGCTGGTGGCCGACGGCCTCGAGGCGGTCGTGCTGCCGCCGAGGAAGGGGCTGGGCGACTTCGCCATGGCTCTCGCGGCGGCTGACCTGTTCATCGCCGGCTCCACCGGTCCGCTGCATATTGCCGGCTGTCTCGACCGGCCCACCGCCGGCTTCTATCCGGCCCGCCGTTCCGCCACACCGCTGCGCTGGCAGACCTGCAACAGCGAGTCACGGCGGCTCGCCTTCAGTCCGCCGGAGGGAGCCGCCGAGTCCGACATGGCCACCATCGACCTGGACGCGGCAGCAACCGCCATCAGCGGCCTGGTACGTCGTCGGGAGGCGGCGACGTCCGAGTCCTGACCCAGAGGTCGGCATACTTGGCGAAGGTGGAGTGAGCCGAGAGCAGCGCCAGCAGCAGACCCTGGCGCCCGTCCAGAAACCCGGCCTTGAACAGGTACATGCGCAGAAAGCAGCCGATACCGTGCCCGATACCCGCCGCCAGGCTGCCCCGCCTGCCCCGTGCCGCGCGCTGCTCGGCCCAGGCCTGGGCGTAGTGAGCGGACTTCTCCAGGTAGTGACGCAGGTCCCGGTAGGTGAAATGGAGCAGGTCGCCCTGAAGCGGCGTCACCGTCAGGCGCTCCGGATTTTCCAGCTTCTCGTGCACCAGGGAAGCGTTGTAGCCGGCACGTCGGCGCGGATAGAGCCGAGCCACGCGATCCGGGTACCAGCCCGAGTGGCGAATGAAGGCCCCGAAGCACCAGGAGAGGCGGGGAAGCGTATAAATGACGGGCTGGTCCAAGGCCACGGCGGCTTCGATGCTGTCACGCAACTCGGGTGTCACCCGCTCGTCCGCGTCGATCATCAGGATCCAGTCGCTGGCTACCAGCGCTTCTGCGCGCTGCCGCTGCACGCCGAAGCCCTGCCAGTCGTCCTGAACCACGACCTTGTCGGTAAATGTCCTGGCGATATCACGCGTTGCATCGGTACTGCCGGAATCCACCACCACGATCTCTTCCACCCAGCTCAGCGTCTCCAGGCAGGCGCGCAGGTGCGCTTCCTCGTTCTTGACGATCAATACGGCAGCCAGGCTCATCGGCCCTTCCTTGTCAGCTGAGCGGGGCATCAGTTTACTGGTGCCGCTACCGGGGCGGCAAACGACGCCTTGCTACCACCACTGGGCTCGACCACGACTTGTGATGCAAACGGGTCTCGACTTGATAAGCTGGTACCTGAACTCACCACTTGCGCACTGTGCCATGCCCTCTTCCCTTCCGTATCGCGACATGCATTTTTCCCGCTGG
>SKVX01000090.1 GCA_007129225.1 Halomonas sp. | reverse complement strand
GGGCGATTTCTTCTTGCTCTTGGAGAAATCGACCGGGATGTCGTGCTGCTCACAGTAGGCCATCAGCTTCTCGCGGGACGTGAGATCCCACTCGCGCCAAGGTGCGATCACCTTCACGCCGGGCTTGAGCGCGTAGGCGCCCAGCTCGAAGCGCACCTGGTCGTTGCCCTTGCCGGTAGCGCCATGTGAGATGGCGTCGGCGCCGGTCGCGTTGGCGATCTCGATCAGGCGCCGGGCGATCAACGGCCGCGCGATGGAGGTACCGAGCAGGTACTCGCCCTCGTAGATGGTATTGGCGCGGAACATCGGGTAGACATAGTCGCGGACGAACTCCTCGCGCAGGTCCTCGATGTAGATCTCCTTGACACCCAGGGCCTCGGCCTTGGTGCGTGCCGGCTCGACTTCCTCGCCCTGACCGATGTCGGCGGTAAAGGTCACGACCTCGCAGCTGTAGGTTTCCTGCAACCACTTGACGATGACGGATGTGTCCAGCCCGCCGGAATAGGCAAGCACGACCTTCTTGACATCGGACATTCGGGGCTCCTTTCTGGTAAGCGTCATAAGCCATCAAGTATAGCGTGGCTGTTGCCCGGCGAATACCGGCGGCGGGACGTGGGAGCGGCAAACTGCTAGACTTTCGCGGATTCGGCGGGGCCTGACCCCGACTTCTCTCGAGCCGACCAATAAGGAACACGATGCTCACGATAAGGAGAGGCGCATGAGTGAAGCGATCGCCCGCGAGCTGATGGCCCAGCGCTTCCGGAGCTTCCTGCCCGTAGTGGTAGACCTGGAAACCGGTGGTTTCAATGCCGAACGCGACGCCATACTCGAGATCGCCGCGGTGACGCTGACCATGGATCCGGAAGGGAACCTGATCCCGGACGCCACCTATGCGTTTCATGTGCAGCCCTTCACAGGCGCCAACGTGGAGCAGTCGGCACTCGACTTTACCGGCATCAAGCTGGACGACCCGCTACGCCAGCGAGTCGCCCTCAGCGAATCCGAGGCCCTGGGTGAGATATTCAGGCCGGTGCGCAAGTCGATCAAGTCCCATGGCTGCACCCGGGCCGTGCTGGTGGGGCACAATGCCGCCTTCGACCACGGCTTCCTCAATGCCGCCGTCGCTCGCTGCGGCATCAAGCGCAACCCCTTCCACCCCTTCTCCAGCTTCGATACCGCGACCCTGTCTGGCCTCATCTACGGCCAGACGGTACTGGCCCGGGCCTGTCGCGCCGCCGGCATCGCCTTCGACAACCAGGAGGCCCACTCGGCGCGCTACGACACCGAGCGTACCGCCGAGCTGTTCTGCGCCATCGTCAATCGCTACAAGGATCTCGGCGGCTGGGCCCTGGCTCAGCGGGAACAGGGGCTGGAGGAGTTTTAGCAGGCTGCCGGAACGAGACGGGCCCGCGAGTTCATCTCGCGGGCCCGTCTCGACGATCTCGTCCGACCATACCAGCCATGCTTCAGACCAAAGCTGCCAACCAGGCGGGGATAGCCCGTGAAGCCGTGTTGCGAGTGATCAGGCGTTGCCGCCCTGCTCCTCCTGCGCCTGGGCACGCGCCGCCGCTGCCTTGATCAGGGTCTCCAGCTCACCGTTCTGGTGCATCTCACCGACGATGTCGCAACCGCCCACCAGTTCACCTTCGACCCACAGCTGCGGGAAGGTCGGCCAGTTGGCATACTTCGGCAGTTCGGTACGGATATCCGGGTTGTCCAGGATATTGACGAAGGCGAAACGCTCGCCGCAGGCCATCAGGGCCTGGACGGTCTGGGCGGAGAAGCCGCACTGGGGCAGCTGCGGGGTGCCCTTCATGTAGATCAGGATGGGATTTTCGCTGATCTGGCGCTGAATGGTCTCGAGGGTGGTGCTCATGTTCACTCCTGTTGGATCAATGATACCGACGCCGCAGAATACCCGACCACGACGCTCAGCTTTTGCTCATGACCCACATTCTACTGATGACGGGCGCATTGCGCATCCCCTGCGGGCTGGATAGGATGGGGGTTTTTTCGCGCGGAGAGATCGCCATGGCGACACGCCATTTCCTGACCCTGCTGGACCTGAGCCCGGAAGAGCTCCACTACCTGATCCAACGCGCCATCACGATCAAGAACCGCCTGCGTGCCCAGGGGCCGACCTATTCCCCCTTCACCAACCGCACCCTGGCGATGATTTTCGAGAAGTCCTCGACTCGCACCCGGGTCTCCTTCGAGACCGCCATGGCGCAGTTCGGCGGCCACGCCCTCTTTCTTTCCCCGCGGGACACTCAGCTTGGCCGGGGCGAGCCCATCGGCGATACCGCCCGGGTTCTCTCCGAAATGGTCGACGCGGTCATGATCCGCACCTTTTCCCATGAAGGGCTGGAAGCCTTCGCCGACGCCAGTTTGGTACCGGTCATCAATGCGCTCTCCGACGACTACCATCCGTGCCAGCTGCTGGCCGACGTGATGACCTGGACCGAGCTGCGCGGCAGCGTCAAGGGGCAAACCGCCGTGTGGATCGGCGACGGCAACAACATGTGCCACTCCTGGATCAACGCCGCACGGCAGTTCGATTTCCAGCTCCGCATCTGCTGCCCCGAGGGCTACGAGCCGCGCCAGGACATTGTCGATGCCGCAGGCGATCGCGTCAGCATCCTCCACGACCCGCAGCAGGCCGTGGCCGATGCCCACCTGGTGACCACCGATGTCTGGGCCTCAATGGGCCAGGAGGAGGAGCAGTCCAAGCGTGAAGCGGACTTCGCCGGCTTTCAGGTCAGCGAGGCACTCCTCGACCGCGCCCGGCACGACGTACTTTTCCTGCACTGCCTGCCGGCCCATCGCGGTGAAGAGATCAGCGAGACGCTGCTCGATGACCCCCGCAGCGTGGTATGGCAGGAAGCCGGCAATCGCCTGCATGCCCAGAAGGCCTTGATCGAGTTCCTGCTGCTGGGGCGGGTGGAAGACTGATCGACCTCGCCTGTGCCAACGGCTAGGAGCGGGTGGCACAGGCAGAGGACTCCAGCAGCCCCGTCAGCTCATGGATGGGTAGCGGTCGCGAGTAGAGATAGCCCTGGTAGGCATGGCAGCCGTGGGCCTCCAACCAGTCGCGATGCGCCTGGGTTTCCACGCCCTCGGCAATGACCTCGAGCCCCAGGTTGCACCCCAGGCTGATGATCGAGGCGGATATCACCGCATTCGACGCATCCGCGAACAGGGTACGAACGAATGACTGGTCGATCTTGAGCTGGTCGAGCGGCAGGCGATTGAGGTAGGAGAGGGACGAGTAGCCGGTGCCGAAGTCGTCCAGCGAAAAGCGCACCCCCATGGCCTGGACGCACAGCATCGTCTCGCGGACCGCATCGGGCTCTTCCATGAAGAGCGTCTCGGTCAGCTCCAGCTTCAACCGCTCCGGCCGTGCCCCGGTCATCTTGAGTATCGCTTCAAGGTTGGTCACGAAGTCCGGTTGCTGGAACTGCAGCGGGCTGATGTTGACCGCCATGGTCAGTCCGGCGGTTTCCGGGGCACCGGCCCACCTTGCCAATTGTCGGCACGCCGTCTCCAGCACCCAGCCGCCAATGGAAACGATCAGGTAACTTTCCTCGGCGACCGGGATGAAATCCCCCGGCGGAATCATGCCGTGCACCGGGTGTTCCCAGCGCAGCAGCGCCTCGACCCCGGTCACCTGCGAATGGCCGTCTACCTGTACCTGGTAGAAAAGACGCAGTTCGCCGCGGCGAATGGCCTGGCGCAGGTCCGACTCGATCATGGCGCGCCGCACCGCCACCGCCTGCATCACGGGGTCGAAGAAGCGCAGTGTGTTGCGTCCCGCCTGCTTCGCCTGGTACATGGCCATCTCGGCCTGTTGCAGACACTCGTCCACTCGGCAGGTGCCATCGCCTAGAAGGGTGATGCCGATGCTGCCGGAGAGCAGGTGGCGGTGGTCGCCCAACCAGCATGGCTGTGTCAGCTTGCCCAGCAGCCTGGTCGCCAGGCGTTCCGCCGCCTGGGACGCGGCGTCGATGGTCTCGCCCAGACCTTCCGCCAGGATCACGAACTCGTCCCCCCCCAATCGTGCCACCAGGTCGGCATCGCGGCTGACGGCCTGGATGCGCCTGGCCATGAGTTGCAGGAGTTCGTCGCCAAGCTGATGGCCAAGGCTGTCATTGATATGCTTGAAGCCATCCAGGTCGATGAACAGCAGGGCCCCCTGCTGGTCGCTGTGGTGTGACGCCCCGAGTGCCTGCTCCAGCCTGTCGAGCATCATGCGCCGGTTTGGCAACCCCGTCAGCGGGTCGAAAAAGGCCAGCCGATGCGCCTCCTGCTCAGCCGCCTTACGGTGCGTCAGGTCGCTGATCGTCGCCACGTAGTGGGTGACCTCCCCCCGCGCATCCTTTACCGCACTGATGGTGACCCACTGGGGATAGGTATCGCCGTTTTTGCGCCTGTTCCATACCTCACCCTGCCAGCTGCCCTTCGCATGGATGCTGCCCCACATCTCACGATAGAAATCGGCATCGTGGCGGCCGGAATTGAGCAGACGGGGATTTTCGCCCAGCACCTCCTCGGCACTGTAGCCGGTGATGTGCTCGAAGGTGACATTGACCTTGCGAATGATCCCCTTGGCATCGGTGATGAACATGCCAAGGTGCGTCTCGAATGCCATGTCGGCAATGCGCAGCTCCGCCTGCAGGGAGTGGTTGATCTCCCGCAGCGCCTGCTCGCTGCACTGAAGCTCTGCCTCCGTCCGTGAAAGACGCAGATAGTGGAGCAGGATCAGCAGGCCGAGTGCCGCCGTCAGCAGCCAGCCCAAGGTCAGAATCACCACCTGCTGATACCAGGAGGCGAGCACGCTGTGTACGCTGTAGCCCACGACGACCGCGATCGGCATGCCCTCGACTCGCCCGATACCGAAGATCCGGCTGTCCCCGGCCAGTGGCGAGCGAAGGGTAACGGCCCCACTTCGCTCACCGGCAATGAGCTCGGCTACCGCCGGGGCATCGATCTGCATGCCCAGCGCCTGTGTCATGGGCAGGCTCTCCAGATCCGGTCGCCGAGCGATCAGGCGAAGATTGTCGTCGATAACGGCGATACTCTCGCCAGGATCGAGCGTCAGCCGTTGAAGCGCATGGGTGAAAAAGAAGAGATCCAGTCGTGCTGCCGCGACACCGAGGAAAAACCCGTCTGCATCGTACATGCGCCTCAGGTAGAGCATGCGATGACCGCCCGACTCCGGATTCCAGTAGCTGTCGGAACGGCTTTGTTCATGTTCCTGGAGAAACCTGCGTATGAAGGCACGCTCCTCCATGTCATGTCCCGGGAACCCGGGGTTCCCCATCGTATAGAGTGTCTCGCCGGTATGACTGATGATGCCGAGGGCATCCAGGAAAGGCAGGCTCTGCTGGCGCTGGGAGACCAGGGATTCAAAGGCCCTGGCGAAGCGTTTATCGATACCGCCATCGATGGACAGGGCAAAGAGGTTGGCCAGGCCGCTCAGCGTGTTGTCGGTGCTGTTGAAGGTACCGGAAGCCCACTCGGCCATCAGCTCAGCCTGTGCCAGCACACGGCCCTGGGCAGCATCCAGCTCGCGGTCGTGGCGCTCCTTCAAGGCCCAGACGATGACAAGCAGCACAAGCGCGACCGCCACGATATAGATCATGGCGGCCTGGAATGCCGACCAGCGCCCCTGCGGACGCTTTTCCCGAGCAGGCATCATCAGTGGAGAGCCTTACTGAGGAGATCATCCAGCGTCATCTCGCACCCAGCTCCTGCTTGAGCAGGAGTTCCACGCGGCGGTTCATGGCTCGTCCCTCTGCGGTGTCATTGCTCTCCAGCGGGCGCGTCTCCGCATAGCCCACCGCACGCAGTCGCTCGATATCGACGCCCAGTTCGGCGAGGTAGCGCAGGACCGCGATGGCCCGCGCCGACGAGAGCTCCCAGTTGGAGGGGAAGCGTGCCGTCGCGATGGGAATGCTGTCGGTATGCCCCTCCACCGATACGTCGCCTTCGAAGGCTCCCAGCACCTCACGCAGGCTGCCCAGTACTTCGCGTCCCTGCTCGGTCAGGTCGGCCTGGCCGCTGGAGAACAGCAGATTGTCGTCGATACGCAGCGTGATGCCCTGCTGCCCCTCGGCGACGCTGACGCCCTCGATATCGAGTCCCGGAAAGCGCGGCTGCAGCCCCTCATGGCGCGGCTTGAGCCCGGAGCTCGCCACCATGCGCGCCGCCGCCTCGGCCTGCGGTGTGACGAAGGCGGCGCTTTCGCCGCCGTGCCGGCTGCCCTGAATGGCCAAGCCGTTGCCGGCCAGCGAGAGCAGTAATACGAAGAGCGTGATGAGCAGCGTGAGGACATCGAGATAGCTCATCAGCCAGCCATCGCCGTCACCCTCCACCGAGGGGGCGTCGAGCATGTCGCGCATGCCACGATCAAGCATTCTGCCCCTTCCCTGCCGCTGGACCGCTGTCCGCCCCACGCGAACGGCCGGACACGATGGGATCGCGAATCTCGTCGTGATAATTGGCCACGAAGGAGTTGAGGGTCTCCTCGATAAAGGACGGCAGGCGCCGCTTGGTGATCAACGAGATCCCCTCGAAGACCATGTTCATGGCGATGAGGCGCTCCTCGGTGCGTCGCTCGAGCTTCACCGCAATGGGCTTGAAGACAAGGTTGGCCAGCAGGATGCCGTAGAATGTCGTAAGCAGGGCAATGGCCATCCGCGGACCGATGACGTGAAGATCGCCGGCCTCCATGACTTCCAGCATGTTGACCAGCCCTACCAGGGTTCCGATCATGCCGAAGGCCGGTGCATAAGTGGCCATGGTGCGAAATATCTGCGCTTCGGCATGTTCACGGGCCTTTAGGCGGGCGATGCGCCAGCGCAACAGATCGAAGATCTCGTCCTCCTTGGTATTGGCTATCACCAGCTGGATTCCGGTACGCAGGAAGGGGTTGCGCGCCTTCTCCAGGGCCTCCTCGACGGCACGAACATCGCCCTTGAACCACAGCCGCGAGATATCGACCAGCTCCTTGATATCGTCCCGGGTATAGGTATTCTCACGCCGAAACACCAGCCCCACCAGGCGCACGACCCTGAGGACCTCCTTCAACGGATAGCTGATGAAGGTGGCCGCCATGGTGCCGGCCAATACGATGGCAAGCCCGGGAAGGTTAAGAAAACTCTGCGGCGACTCGGCGGTGAAGAAGAGTACGCTGACCAGCAGAATGACGCTGGCGAACATACCGATGATGGTTGAAGGGTTCATGCAGGCTCCTGATGGGGCTTCGAGTCTAGGGCATCAATCGGCGGATGGTGCCGAAACTTGAGGTACGACCTGTGCTGAATCCGGTCGCAATTGATGTATGTCAAAATTCCAAGGTGCTTCCTAATTGTGCTGAATGAGCCAAGGGTGGAAACAGGGCTCAAGTTTCGATCGCTGTTGCCGATGAAGCGGGTAACGGGAAGTCCGTGCCCGACAGCCAACAGAGACGACAGGAGTATCCATGCACCAATGCGCCGAAAAGGAAGGCCGCTGCATCATCTGCGAGGGACCGCTCCCGTTCGAATTCACCATGGCCTTCCAGCCCATCGTCGACCTTGCGACCGCCCGCGTCACCACCCATGAAGCCCTGGTCCGCGGCCCCGCCGGCGAGTCGGCCTACAGCATCCTGTCCCAGGTCACCCCCGACCTGCTCTACCGCTTCGACCAGGCTTGCCGCGTCAAGGCGATCGAGCTCGCCAGCCAGTTGGGCATGACCGAAGACCTGTCGATCAACTTCCTGCCCAATGCCGTCTACGAGCCCGCCGCCTGCATCCAGGCCACCCTGGCCATCGCCACCAAGGTTGGCTGGCCGACCGACCGGCTGGTCTTCGAGATCACCGAAACCGAGAAGGTCAGCAGCCAGGCGCATCTCCATGGCATCATCGAGGCCTATCGCAGCATGGGATTTACCACTGCCCTGGACGACTTCGGCAATGGCTTCGCCAACCTCGATCTGCTCACCGACCTGCGCCCGGACCGGCTCAAGATCGACCGGGTTCTGGTGGATGGCTGCGATGGCGACCCACGCCGGCAGGCGATCCTCAAGGCCATTGTCGGGCTCGGCAGTGCCCTGGATATCGGCCTCATCGCCGAAGGCGTGGAAACCCGTGAAGAGGCCCTGTGGCTGGGGCGCAACGGATTGACGCATCAACAAGGCTTCTACTATGCCCGTCCCAGCCTGGCGAGCCTGGTTACCGACCTGGAGCCCCGGCTCGACACCCTGAGACGGGCACTTTAGCGGGGTGACAAGAACCTCGATCGGTCGAATACACGCAGAACGTCGCATCATGACAACATCCTGAGTGAGATGTCGCTCAGCAGGGAGCCCAGCAGCATGCCAGAGCAAGCGGATTTCAATCCTTGCACCATTGCCCTCCACCCGATTCACGACGGGGATCACGCCCATGTGGCGGACCGTCTGGTCTATCGACAAAGCGGCATGGCCGAGTCCGACGACACCATGGCCGCCACTGCCAGGGCGCTTTCCAGTGCGGTTTACGAACTCGGCGACGCCGGCCTGCTGGCGGAACGGACACTCTTCGTCGACCTGCCCATGATATGGCTCGACCGCCCGGAGCTGCTGCCTACCCCGGCCCCGCGCATGGCCATCGGCATCGCCGATCTCCCGGAGGTGGATGACAGGCTGCTCGAGCGCCTGGACGACATGCGGGAACGGGGTTATCGCATCGTCCTCCCCGCCAGCCTGGTGATGCAGCATCTCGAGGCGATCCTCCCCAGGACCGACATCATAGTGGTGAAGACACCACAGGAAATCGATGCCAAGACCCGTGAACGGCTCCCCGCGCGCAACATCAAACTGTTGGTGGAAAACATCCAGGATCGTGAAGAACTCGAGCGTTATCGCGAGATTGGCTGTGCCTACTTCAATGGGCACTATCTGGCTCGCCCCAGCTTCATCGCCTCCCCGCCTCGGGGAAGACACGGCAACCGCGCCGCGCAGATACGCCTGATTCGAGCATTGTACGAGGACGATAGCGACATGCATCGCCTCCAGGAGCTGGTGGTACAGATACCTCACCTTCACGTGGCCGTACTGCGGCGTGCCAACTCGAACTACTACAACCGCGGCGGAAAGGAGATCGATCTGCACCGGGCGATGCAGGTGCTTGGCCTGATCGAGCTAAGGCGACTCATCCTGACACTGACACTCGCCAGCCTCCAGCCTTCATCACGGATCATCCTGCGCATGGCGCTGATTCGGGCCTTCATGTGCCGCAACCTCTCGGCCCCCTTCCCTGCCCTGGATGCCGAAGACGCCTTTACCACCGGTCTCTTCTCGATGATGGACGCCCTCCTCGAGGAGGACCGCGACACCTTGCTCGCCCAGCTGCCGCTCAACCCGCATATCATCAACGCCGTCAAGGACCGTGCAGGCCCCCTCGGCGCGGTGCTGACACTCTGCGAGAACCATGAGCGTCAGGTCGAGGAAGCCATCAAGGACATGCCGGCCGACCAGCTCCATAACTGCTACATGGCCGCCCTGGCCAGCGCACGAGCCCTGATGAACAACCTGTGATGCCAGGCAACGCAAGGCCGGCTACTCTTCCTGCTCGCCTAGCCGGCTGCGAAGCCGGCTAACCGCCTGGCTGTGGAGCTGGCAGACCCGCGACTCGGTCACGCCCATCACGACACCGATCTCCTTGAGGTTCAGCTCCTCCTGGTAGTAGAGCGCCATCAACAGCTTTTCCCGCTCCGGCAACGCCTCGATCCCCTCCACCAGTTGCTGTCGCTTCTGCTGGTCGATCAATTGCTTATAGGGCGTATCCAATGTGGCGTCGGCAACACCGGGCTCCACACCCTCCGCCAGCAACGCCTCGAAGGGCAGCAAATGCCCGCTGTTGGTATCGTTCAACAACTGGCGATAGGTCGACAGGTCCATGTCGAGCTCAGCGGCAATCTCCGTCTCCTCGGCGTGTCGCCCGAGCTGCTGCTCCAGCCGCCTGACGGCCTCATCGACCGCCCTGGCATTGCGCCTCACGCTGCGGGGCAGCCAGTCCCGGCTTCTCAATTCATCCAGCATGGCGCCACGAATGCGCTGGCTGGCAAAGGTGGCGAAACTGGCTCCCTGAGAGGAATCGAAACGCCCCATGGCTTCCAGCAGCCCGACCGTACCCGCCTGAATCAGGTCATCCAGCTCGATACTCGCCGGAAGACGCACCTGCAGGGAGAGCGCCTGACGCCTGACCAGCGGAAGATACTCCGTCAGCATGTCCCCCTGCTCTATCTTGCCTCGTGCTGTGTACATACGCTTGCTCTCGTGGCTGCCAGCCCATTTCAAAGGGTTCTGATTCACTCATAAGGTTGCGCTTGCTTCAGTGCGTCAACTATCGCAACGCCCACTATCCCGGCGGCTACCGCCATACGAAGCTGAGGAAGCGCGCTCTTGTTCATGGTGGTTCACGATGACCTGCAGCCCCTGCAACGTCATGGCCCGCTGTCCCCGATCCTGTAGCGTAAACTGGAAGTAGAGCGCCGAGTCAGCCGGTAT
>SKVX01000138.1 GCA_007129225.1 Halomonas sp. | reverse complement strand
TCTTCTCCTCATCGGCGGCGTATCGGCCCCGTCGGTTGCCGATTCAAGTCCAGAGCACTTTAACCAAGCCGCTATTGTCGCGCCAGCCGCTATTGTCTTGCCAAGCGAAGGGGCTCGGGCGGCCGCTCGCCGGGGGTCGCGCGCCAGGGAGAGATATCCAGCCCGCCGCGGCGTACGTAGCGCGCCAGCACCAGCAGCCGTTCGGGCTGCGCCCGGGCCATGAGGTCGGTGAAGATGTGCTCGACACAGTGTTCATGGAAGTCCTGATGCTGTCGATAGCCGATCAGGTAGCGAAGCAGACCCTCCCGGTCGAGCCTGGGCCCGCGATAGCGGATCAGCACGCTGCCCCAATCGGGCTGGCCGGTCACCGGGCAGTTGGATTTCAGCAGGTGCGAGTAAAGCGTCTCCTCGACGACCTCCTCAGCCACTTGCAGGTGCTCGGCGCTGGGCGTGTAGTCCGCTATCTCGATGTCCAGTTCGTCCAGGCACTCGCCCGGCAGGCGCTGTACGGCAAGGGCGTCGTCGTCGACACCGAACAGTTCGACGGAGACCGGAGCACCCGCGGCGGCGGAAAGGTCCGCGACCAGGGTGTCGATCACCTGCTCGCGACTGTCGAAGCGGGTCTGGTTGAAGCCGTTGAGATAGAGCTTCCAGGACTTGGACTCGATCAGGTTCGGTGAGTCTGCCGGCAGGCGGAAGCGTACCACGGCGACAATCGGCTTGCCGCGCCCGTTGAGCCACGACACCTCGAAGGCGTGCCACTCGTCCTCCCCGACGAAGGGCAGGCTGCCCTCCTCGATGCCCAGCGGCGCCCTATTGGCGGTCCGGGGGATGGGATAGAGCAACCCTGCATCATAGCGCTCGGGATAGGCGGACTCGCGCCCCAGCGGGGCATGCTCGAGGGTGTCAGGGCGATCCATATTCTTAACTCCTGATGCCTTTGCCATTCTCCAGCATCCATAGGGCGATGCCGAACAGCACCACGATGAAGGTGACGATAGCAACCAGCGCCCAGCCCACCGGGATGTCGGAGACACCTAGGAATCCGTAGCGGAACACGTTGACCATATACAGAATCGGGTTGAGCATCGACACCCCCTGCCAGAAGGTCGGCAGCAGGGAGATCGAGTAGAAGACCCCGCCCAGGTAAGTCAGCGGTGTCAGGATGAAGGTCGGCACGATCGAGATGTCGTCGAATTTCTTGCCCAGCAGCGCATTGATGAAGCCACCGATGGAGAACAGCGCTGCAGTCAGCACCACCACCCCGACGGTCAGGAACGGATGTGCCACGCTGATGCGGGTGAAGAAAAGCGACACGATGGTGACGATCAGCCCCACCCCCAGCCCCCGAGCCATGCCGCCGAGCACGAAACCAGCCAGGATCACCCAGTTGGGCATGGGCGAGACCATCATCTCCTCGATGGAGCGCTGGAACTTGTTGGAAAAGAAGCTCGAGGCCACGTTGGAGTAACTGTTGGTGATCACCGCCATCATGATCAGCCCGGGGACGATGAAGTCCATGTAGCTGAAGCCATCCATCTCACCGATGCGCGCCCCGATCAGGTTGCCGAAGATGATGAAGTACATGGTCATGGTGATCGAGGGCGGCAGCAGCGTCTGCGGCCAGATCCGCGTGAAGCGCTTGATCTCCTTGTGCACCAGGGTCCAGAGGGCGATGGCGGTCTGGATCGCATTCATGAACGGGCCTCCGTGCGCTCGGCCTCGGCCTTTGCTTCGTTGCCCTGCTCGACCATGGTCACGAACATCTCCTCGAGTCGATTGGCACGGTTGCGCATGGAGACCACCTGGATATCCCGCTCACTCAGGGCGGTGAAGATATCGTTCACGCGCTGGCCGCGATGCACCACCACTGCCAGCTGGGCGGCATCCACCTGGCGCACCTCGAAGCCATCGATGGCCGGCGCCTCCGTCACCGGGTGGGCCAGGTCGAGCAGGAAGGTCTCGGTGTCGAGCTCGGCGAGCAGGCCGCGCACGCTGGTATTCCGGATGATCTCACCGTGGTTGATGATCGCCACGTTGCGACAGAGACTCTCCGCTTCCTCAAGGTAGTGCGTGGTCAGAATGATGGTGGTGCCCTGCTCGCGGTTGATGCGGCGCAGGTACTCCCACATGCTGCGCCGCAGCTCGATATCGACCCCGGCGGTGGGCTCGTCGAGAATCAGCAACTGGGGGCGGTGCATCAGCGCACGGGCGATCATCAGCCGGCGCTTCATGCCGCCGGAGAGCATGCGAGCGTTGCCGTTGCGCTTGTCCCAGAGCCCCAGGTCCCTGAGCAGCCGCTCGGCACGGGGCAGCGCCTCCCGTCGCGTCATGCCGAAGTAGCCCGCCTGGGCCAGAACGATATCGATCACCTTCTCGAACTGGTTGAAGTTGAACTCCTGGGGCACCACGCCCATGAGGTACTTGGCCTTGGCGAAGTCGCGATCGATGTCGATACCGAAGATCGAGACCTTGCCGGCGCTTTTCTGCACCAGCGAACAGACGATGCCGAGGGTTGTGGACTTGCCGGCGCCGTTGGGGCCCAGCATGGCAAAGAAATCGCCCTGCTCGACGTCGAGATCGATGCCCTTCAGGGCGTGAAAGCCGTTGCCGTAGACCTTGGTCAGGCCACGAATCGACAGCGCCGGTTCGGCCATGGGACGTCCTTGCGTTGGGATTGGGAAACGAGTCAAAGACATTAAGGCTCGAAGGAATTTTTCAAGTCAAACTCGACAAAAAC
>SKVX01000175.1 GCA_007129225.1 Halomonas sp. | reverse complement strand
TCTCCACCGGAGCCAGTGCGCAGTACCTGGGGCTTGAGTCCGAGGCGGCCTTCATGGGCCGTGGCGTGTCGGGCTGTGCCACCTGCGACGGCTTCTTCTACCGCGGCCGCAAGGTGGCGGTCATCGGCGGCGGCAATACCGCCGTGGAGGAGGCGCTCTACCTCTCCAACATCGCCGATCACGTCACCCTGGTGCACCGTCGGGACCGGCTGCGGGCCGAGAAGGTGCTGCAGCAACGCCTGTTCGATCGGGAGAAAGCCGGCCGCGTCACCCTGCTGTGGAACCATACCCTGGACGAGGTGCTGGGCGATGATAGCGGCGTCACGGGAGCACGAGTGCGCGCCACCGGCAGCGGCGAGGCACGCGAGCTGGACGTGGCCGGCGTATTCATCGCCATCGGCCACAAGCCCAACACCGAGCTCTTCCGGGGGCAGCTGGCGATGATCGACGGCTATATCCGCGTACGCAGCGGGCTGGACGGCAACGCCACGGCCACCACGGTGCCCGGTGTATTCGCGGCGGGCGACGTGACCGACCATGTCTACCGCCAGGCGATTACCTCCGCCGGCATGGGCTGCATGGCCGCGCTGGACGCCGAGCGCTTTCTGCAGGAACACGCCGCGAGCGACCGGGAACAGGCAGTCGTGTCATCCGAGGTGGCGGTCGGCTGATGCCTGGCCATGGCCGGCAGGACTCTGCCCGCCGGCCATGTCTCTTGACCTGGATACACAATCGCCTGTAAGCGAAGTGCTACGCTGGCAGGCTGGCACAGGCAAGAAGGGACGGAGCATGGTGGGAGCAGACCACCCGGCATTTGCCGGCATCGACGACACCCTGCGGGAGCGTATTCGCCGCGAGGCGCGGATAATCCAGCTGCCGGCGGGGCAGAAGGTCTTCCGTCCGGGAGACGCCTGCCAGGGCCTGCCGCTGGTGATCGAAGGTAGCGTGCGGGTGCAGGTGACCAGCGATTCCGGCCACGAGATCGTGCTCTACCGCATTGGTAGCGCCTCGGTCTGTACGCTTTCCATCGGCTGCCTGTTGGCCGGCAGGGGCTATCGTGCCGAGGCGGTGGCGGATAAAGCGACCACCGTGATGCTGCTGTCCCATGGCCTGTTCGACGACCTCATGGGCGCCTCCAGCGCCTTTCGTCGCCAGATCATGGCCTCCTACGGCGAGCGGCTGGAAACCCTGATGCTGCTGGTCGAGGAAGTGGCCTTTCGGCGCATGGACGACCGCCTGGCCGACTGGCTGCGCGAGCGGGTCGGCCAGAGTCCGCTTCAAATTACCCACCAGACCCTGGCCGTGGAGCTTGGCACGGCCCGGGAGGTGGTCAGCCGGCTGCTCAAGGAGTTCGAGCGCCGGGGGTGGGTGCGTCTCTCCCGCGGCAAGATCGACATCATCGCCCTGCCGCCGGGCCCTTCCGCCGCCTCCGAGCGGGCACTGCTTCGAGACGCTTGAGCGAAAACGCTCGGGTATCCCCGGGGATTGCCGGGGTCACTCATCGACCCTGGTCAGCGCCGAATCCTTGTGCATGGCGATGTGATCGGTCTTGTCGCTCTTGATCTCGTACTGCGGTTCCGCTTCGCTGGCATGGCGTTTGTGTCCCTTGTATTCCGTATCCTGGGTATGCACGCGGATGATCTTTCCGCTGACGTTCCCCGCCTCGGAGTTCCATTTGACGTGGTCGCCCATCTTGAAGCGCTTGGCCATGGCTCGCCTCCCATCACAAATGAACGGTTCACCGTGCTGAGTAGAATAGCGCAGCTATTATCGGTCCAGGGACTGGCCATGCCCCTGCCGCCTCAATGGGCGGCAAGCACGTCGGAATCCGCGAAATAAACATGGATCTGATAGAGCGGCTCCTGGAATGGGCCGACACCATCGGGCTTGTATTCCATGTCGATGTGGGTCAGGGGCGGAGTCTGCATCCCGGTGGGGATCTGCTTCCAGTTAACACCGTCTGCAAGATCACTGGCCAGGAACATGTATTCGACACAGACAATACGGCCCTCAATCTCACAATAGATCGGTCCGAGCGGCAGATTCGCCGGTTCGGCCCAGTGTGTGCCCATATGCGGCACATGGGGACTGATCGCAACGGCTTCCGGGGCGATGTCGGCTAACAGCGGCAGATGCGACAGGCCATCTGCCGCCACTGATGAGGTAAAGGCAAAAGCAGCGGCGGCAAGCGTGACAGGTACATGTTTCATCGGTGTCTCCTCCATTCCGATGAGTGACGTAAACCCGCGGGCGGGTGGCATGCGGTGCTTACCAGACAGTTTGTGTACTCACTGCCAATTTGTGAAATCGATTGATGGTATATATGTTATTCACATGGCAAATATATCGAGTTTGGATCTGAACCTGCTCCGGGTTCTGGATGCCTTGCTGCGCGAAGGCTCGACGGTGGATGCCGGCCGCAGGCTGGCGCTTTCGCAACCCGCTGTTTCAGCGGCGCTCGGGCGGTTGCGCCATGCGCTGGGCGATCCGCTATTTGTCCGTCAGGGGCAAGGGCTGGTCCCGACCAGTTATGCAGCAAGTCTTGAGGGGCCACTGCGGGCCGCTCTGGAGGAGCTTGAAAGCGTTCTTGTCGGCCCGGAAACATTCGACCCCGCCGAGGCGCAGCTCGATTTCCACATTTCCGGCATGGATTACTTTGCCTCGATGCTCATGCCTGAGCTTGGTGCGCGCGTCCAGCACGCCGCGCCTGGACTGCGGCTGCAGCTGGTCGATCTGGTGCCCGATCACCATGTCGATGCACTGGAACGGCAAGATGTGGATCTAGCGCTGTTGCCGGAGCGCGACTTTCCTGCCTGGACCGCCCATGCGCGGCTGTTTCACGCTGAATTTATCGTGATCGCACGCAATGGCCATCCGGCGCTGGCCGCAGCGGGTCTCGCGCCTGGCGAGACGATTCCGATGGCGCTGTTCTGCGACCTTGGACATGTCCTGTGCTCACCCGATGGCCGACTCCATGGACTTGGCGATGAGGCACTGGCGCGGGCGGGGCACAGCCGCCGGGTGGTGATGTCGGTTCCCGTCTTCGAGGGGGTGCTGCAGGTCGTGGCGGCAACCGACCTGATCGCACTCTTTCCCAGAGGGCTTGCCGAACACCGCGGCCCCTCTGCCGGGATCACGCGGTATGCGCCTCCGATGGCGATTCCACTCGTGCCATTGAGCATGGTCTGGCATCGACGCCGGAGCAGAGACCCGGCGCATGTCTGGCTGCGAGGCATGGTGCAAGAGATACTCACACCACTAGGGCAACGTACCGACCTACCTATGCTCGGTTGAATCGCTGCCTTTGGTGTTCGATGGTCGATCCTGCCCTTGCCCCCTGTCTACGTCGGTGTCATCGTCAAACGGTCACCATCAGCCGCCTGACCGCAAGGAGCAATATCGTGTTCATCGCCATGAACCGTTTTCGGGTCAACCCCGAGCGCGTGGAAGAGTTCGAGCAGATCTGGCTGGAGCGGGAGACCCACCTGCAGGGCCTACCCGGTTTCGTCGAGTTTCATATGCTGCGCGGCCCCGAGAAAGAGGACCATGTGCTCTACGCCTCGCACACCATCTGGCGCTCGCGCGAGGACTTCGAGGCCTGGACGCACTCCGAGGCCTTCCGCGCAGCACACGCCAACGCCGGTAAGAGCAAGCGCGAGGGGCTCTACCTGGGCCCGCCGAACTTCGAAGGCTTCGAGGTCATCCAGACGGTCGGCAACGCGAGCGATGACTGAGGCAAAGATGAGGATCGAAGCATGAGCTCGGCTCAGCACACGCCACCACTGACGCAACTGGGCGGCCACAACGTCCTCTTCGCGATGGCTGCCGACGCCGAATACGGCCCGCACCTCAAGCAGCGTTTTACCCCGTTCATGACCGGCGTTGGCCCTGTCGAGGCGGCAGTGGAACTCACCGCGGCCCTGGCCGCCCTCGCACAGCACAGGCGCCTGCCGGACCTGGTGGTGTCGCTGGGCTCGGCGGGCAGCCGGGTGCTGGAACAGACCGAGGTCTATCAGGCGACTTCTGTGTCCTACCGTGACATGGACGCCACGCCGCTGGGCTTCGAGAAGGGCGTCACGCCTTTCCTCGACCTGCCGGCGATCCTTCCGCTGCCGCTGCGCATTCCCGGCATTCGCGAGACCACGCTCTCGACCGGCGCCAATATCGTCTCGGGCTCGGCCTATGACGCCATCGCCGCCGAGATGGTGGATATGGAGAGCTACGCCTGCCTACGCGCCTGCCTGCGCTTCGACGTGCCGCTGGTGGTGCTGCGCGGCATTTCGGACGGCAAGGCGGAGCTGCACCACGTGGATGACTGGACGGAGTATCTGCATGTCATCGACGAGAAGCTGGCCGACGCCGTGGACCGGCTTGGCGTGGCGATCGCTGAGGGTCTGTTGGCGCGCTGACAGCTGGAATCGGTCATCGGGGCCGAGTGGTCGACCCTGCGTCAGGGGCCCGGCTGCATGAGGAGCGCCGATCACGACCTGGGGATGGTATGGTTCGGTAGAACCCTACCCAATGGCTCAGCGACCATGCCCCACGTCGACATCACCGTGATCTCCGATGCCATTTGCCCATGGTGCTTCATCGGCAAACGCCACCTCGACCTTGCCCTGGCCGAACTGCCCGAGGAAATCAGCGTATTGGTGGCCTGGCACCCCTTCGAGCTCAACCCCGACATGCCTGCCGGGGGCCTGTCGCGGCGTGACTACCGCACCGCCAAGTTCGGCTCCTGGGAGCGCTCTCGCGCTCTCGACGCCCAGGTGGAGGCCGCTGCCGAACAGGCCGGCATCACGATCCACCACGAACGCATGACGCGAACGCCCAATACCTTCGACGCCCACCGGCTGATCTGGCTCGCCGGGGAACATGGCGTCCAGTCGGCTGTGGTCAGCGCGCTCTTTCGATCCTACTTCGTTGACGGTGAGGACATCGGTGACAGCGCGGTACTGACCAACGTTGCCCGAGACGGCGGGCTGGCGGATATCGACATACCCGCCTTTCTAGCGGGCGACCAGGGCCGGGCCGAGGTAAAAGCCGGCCTCGACGAGGCTAGGCGCCTGGGCGTGAGCGGTGTGCCCACCTTCATTTTCAAGGGCACCACCGGCCTGTCGGGCGCCCAACCGCCCGAGGCACTGCGCCAGGCGGTTCTCGAGGCGGTCGGCAGGAGTTGAAGGCCGGCGCCAGCATCCCGATGGCCCTCGCCACCCGGCTAGGTGAACTGGAGCAAGGACATCAGGACACCGGCTGCTGCTTAAGTCGATACAGCACCTTCTCCGGATGCCCGTCATCGTCGGTGTAGACCACAAAGGCCTTGTAGTGATCGAAGAAGGTGCCGGTGAAGAAAATCCACTCGTCGGGCCGGAAGTTGATGATGTTGTCCAGTTTGACGTCCTCCTCCTCGAAGAAGTCCTCGCCAGTCAGGGTCATCAACAGCTCGCGGAAGTCGTCGGCGGAGGCCTCGTCGAGCACGAAGCCGGGGTCGAGCAAGCCGCCGAAGAAGGCACTCAGGTCCGTATCGCTTGAGGGGCGCTGGAAGGGCAGCAGTCGATCACCATCCTGGTAGAAGAAATGCTCACGAGTGCTCCGCCAGCCACTGTCGTCAGAGAGCGAGGCAAAGGTGTCGTAGTCGTAGCGATAGACGGTGCGCTGCACAATATCATTGTTGTCCGGCGTCACGACCGGCTCCACCTCCAGGCGCATATCCTCCATGAACAGCGCCTTCACCTCGGCCAGCTCTTCCTCGCTGACGCTTGGCGCGGAGGCATCCACTAGATCGTCACGCCCCCAGTTAACAACCCGTAGCGAGGAGTCCCGGCTCAGCTCGCCCTCTAGCCTCAGGGATATCTCGGCACCTTCCAGCGGCTGCTCATCGATTCCTGCCAGGCGGCCATCGAAGGTCAGGCTCCATTCCAGGGTATCCTCTGACGCCTGCTCGAAGTGAACGCTTCCGGCATCGGCCAGCACTTCGCCCAGTCCTTCTTGACGTTCTCCCAGTATCCCCATCGCCATGAAAGTATCCCCATCGATGGTCTCGACGTCCGGACCTACCAGTGCTGCCTCACCTTCCACCATCGCGGTCTCAGCATGGGGTGACAGCACCATGCACAGGTACTGCAGTTCGTCACCGTCGCTTCTCAGCATGAGCATGGTGCCGACAACCAGTCCGCTGCTGCTGTCGTTAAACCAGCCTTGGCCGTAAACGCGCCAGCGCTCGTCCTGCCGCTCCCAGGCGCCGACGATGGGGGGCGCCATCTCCGGATCGTCGCTATCGAGCATGGCGATGATCTCGGCATCGGACATATCCTCTGGCGGTGGCGAACAGAGCGTCGGGTCCACCATCTCGATCAGCATACCCGGAGGCATTCGCTCCTCGAGCGGGTCGGCACTGGCTGGCGCCGTCACTGCCACCAGCAGACCAGCACCCATAAGACTGGTGGTCCAACGGGCGCCTGTAGATGAAAGGACTAAAAACGCCATCTTACACTCCTCATTGTTATTGACCGGTTAGTACGCTCTTCAGCGGCAGCGCACTTGTCATCAAGCTACCAATGCACCGCGGATCACTCCCCGTTCAAATGAACGGTATCTCTTGGGCCGGCTTCGTCAAGGAGCGCTCCCGCCCACTGGCGCTGATGGTGGAACTGATCGCCGACCTGGGCCAGGCCCTTGTCGAGGAGTAGCACTATCCAGCACTCGTCAGGAAGCAACGCCGTTGCACACCCGGGAGGGGTGAGCGGGTGTGCGGATGGCGCGCATTTTTCAATTGAGCTCGCCGCCTTGTCTCAGGCAGGATGAGGAGCAGGAACCCAAGCAAAGATGGATGACCACGGCATACCGCTGGAGGAGCCACATGCAACCGCTGAGCTATTACTACTACAACGTTCTGGAAGGTCTCGAAAAGCCGTGCGACGTGCCGTCGAGCCAGCTGCAGGAGGGCTACGATATCCTGTATCGACATGGCGGGCGCATCGAAATGGACCTGATGCGCAAGGCCGAGGATAGCCATGCCCAGGGCAAGCCCTACCACTGGTACGAGGCCCTTGATGACGAGCAGCGTGCGAAACTGCACAAGGCCCTGGATGACGAAAATCCTGCGAAGATTCTCAAGATCATTCAGCGCAACGGCTATGCCGGCGTGCTCTATCACCATGCCTGGCATCACTTCCGGAAGCCGGGAGCCGCCTGAGCACCCTCTTCGCAACTACCGACAGGGCTAGCGATTTCACGCGGGCCCTTTTTCCAAGTCCCTTTCCTAAGTCCTCGTGCTGAATAATGCGGATTTGGAGATCGTTGGGTGTGCTACCGCACAGAAAGACTATCTTTGACTGTTTATGGTTTGAGTGATGTAGCCGTAGTTGCCAGCCCGAGCAGGAATCTACACAAACAGGCGACATCAGCATCAGCTTGTTAAGGAACGACTTGCTGAATTGCAAATATTACTTGAATTATTACTTCACTTGTTTGTTACAAGTCATGGAGAAATTAAATGAGCGCTGAAAAGACCAAGTCAGAAGGCAACCAGTCTAACGAACGAAGCAGCGAAAGGGCCAAAGGGCAGTTCGACAACGCCGTTTTGGAGCCGGCGCGTGCCTACGGGGCACTGACCACTGATTACTTTGAGAAACTCTTCTCGGTTCAGTTCGATTCCGTTCGCGCCTTTGCGGACAAGAATCTGGCACAGTCCCGCTCCTGGCTTGAAGTGAAAGATTCCGACAGTTTTCGGCAGGTAGTCGAGCAGCAGCAGCAGGCTGTCCGGGAATTGAGTGAGCAGATGAAGGAAGACGCTGACAGGATCCAGGCCTTGAGTCAGGAATACCTGAAGGAGACCCAGCAGCTGACGTCTGAGAGCGTGCAGTCAGGCAGCAAGCAGCTCGAAGAAAACATGCAGAAGGGGAAGGCTCAGGTAGAGAGCCACTTCCAGAAGGGCAAGGAAGAGGTAGGCAATTCTCAACAGAAAAGCCAGCGGCAGGCCGACAACAGCAAGAAGTCGACCAGCACGTCGGACAAGTAATGCTGATTGCTTGATAAGTAAGTAGTAACGTGCAGGGCCGCTTTCCCCAGGCAAGCGGCCCTTTTACTGCTTGGCTGTAAACTCCTTAACACCGTTCCACGGCGCTTCATAACTCCCCGCCACCACGGTGCTCGCTAAAGGAGCAGTGGCTGCCATCGCCCTGGACGGTACTCAGCTAGGGGCCAAGACAGGGTCGCTTGACACCGCCGGGTGTCCTGTATTTAGATAGGCCTGATTTTAGATAGATCGGTCTATACAGGAGTGACTTTCGATGCCAGCCTCCAAGCGCGACCAGTTGCTCGCCACGGCGGAGCGACTCTTCTATGAGCAGGGCTTCCACGCCACTGGCATCGACCGCATCGTGGCCGCCGCCGGGGTGGTGCGCATGACGCTCTATAACCACTTCGCCTCCAAGGAAGCCCTGGTGGCGGCGGTTCTGTCGGCCCGCCATGAACGCTTCATGGCAAGCCTCGATTCGGCAGCGGCCTCCGCCTCGCCGGGCCAGGTGACACATGCCCTGGTCGATGCCCATGGCCACTGGTTGGAGCGGTACAGCCGGCATGGATGCATCATGGTCAAGGCGATGGGCGAGTTCGCCGAGCACAGCGCCGAGATCCATGCCCTGGCGACGGCTGCCAAGAACGACCTGCTGGTACGCCTCGAAGCAGCGGTGGCAAGCGATGGCCTGGACCACCACGCCGGCCTGGCGCGACGCCTGTTCATGGTACTGGAAGGCAGCAATACCGCGGTGTCCCTGCTGGCCCCCCAGACGGCCCTGGCCGAAACTCGTGCGGTGGTCGACACCCTGCTCGCAGCGGCCCGGAGTGACACCCCATGAGACCGCTCTCCCCCCTAGGCATGGCGGCCCTCGGCAGCGGGGTCATTGCCATTACCTACGGCCTGGCCCGCTTCGTGTTCGGGCTCTTCCTGCCTTCGATGCGTGACGAACTGACGATTTCTGCGACCATGGCGGGGGTCATCGGCGCTCTGCCTTTCCTCAGCTTCGTCTTCGCTATCCTCGCCGCGCCCTGGGTGACCCGACGGCTCGGGGTTCGCCGCGCGGGGGTCGCGGCCGCCGGCCTGGCCGGGGTCGGGCTGATCACCATTGCCCAGGCGCCTTCCTCGCTGTTGCTGGCCGTCGGCGTGCTGATCTGCGGCATCAGCACCGGTCTTTCCTCGCCGGTGATGGCCCAGGCAGTATATCGGGTCGTCCCGCCCGACCTGCGCGGGCGGGTCAATGCCACCATCAATGCGGGCACCAGTCTCGGCATCGCACTCGCCATGCCCGCGGTGCTGATCTGGGCGGAGGCTTGGCGCAGCGCCTATACCGGTTTCGCCGCCTTGGCGGCACTGGCAGCCCTGGCAGCCCTCTGCTACCTGCCGCGTGATGAGCGCATCTCACTCTCGCGGCCCCCGTTGCTCTCCGCGCCGGTGAGCCGGGCACAATGGCTCGGCCTCGGCCGGCTGAGCGGCCTGGCTGCCGGCATGGGATGCGTGAGTGCGGCCTACTGGGTGTTTGCCCCCGATGCGGTGATCAACGCTGGAGGGCTGGTGTCGAGCCAGACCGCCTGGATGTGGCTGGCGGTGGGCATCGGGGGGCTGACGGGTGCCGGCGCCGGGGATCTCATCTCGCGCTTCGGGCCGGCCAAGAGCCATGCCGTCGGCCTCACGGTGATGTCTGCCAGCCTGGCGCTTCTGGCCATCGATCCCGGTAACTTCGCCCTCGCCCTGTCCTCTGCGGCCCTGTTCGGCGCCGGGTACATGACCCTTACCGGTTTCTACCTGGTCAGAAGTACCCAGATCATGTCCAATGCACCCGCCTTCGGCCCGGTGCTGCCACTGCTCGCCACCTCGGTCGGCCAGGTCGCCGGTTCTCCGTTAGCGGGCTGGCTTGTCGGGGCCCAAGGTCATGTCGCCACCTTCATGCTCTTCGCCACCCTGGGGCTTGCCGTCGCTGGGCTGGGGACGTGGTTGCTGAAGGAGAGAGGCGCTACTGTCGACTGGAACGCCCTGCGGTAGGGTCGTCGTTAACTGCATCCTGTGCTTTACGCTGCTCATCCACTGCTGAAATCCGATTCAGCCCCTGCCAGTCATCCCTGCCAATAGATCCTGCCATTAGCCCCTGCATCAAGCCCCCGCCCTGCCTATCGCCAGCGACTCAAGTGCGCTGGTGGGCCGTATGCGGTGCCGGATCTGGATAAATAATAATTTTAGTATACATTTTTATCAGATACTGTAGACAGTATAGCCAGCAGATGTACTACAAATCCAAGAACAGATCGGAAGCCCTCATGCCCAAGCAGCAGGTCAATACGTCCATCTTTGACTTTCACGGCAGGCCGCCCCTGGGCAAGGCCTTGCCTCTCTCGCTTCAGCATGTGCTGGCCATGATCGCTGGCGTCATCACCCCGCCGATCATCGTTGCAGGGGTCGTGGGCGCCAGCGTGGAAGAGAGGCTCTTGCTGATCCAGATAGCGGTGCTGGCGTCGGGCGTCAGCACGCTGTTCCAGCTCTATGGCGTGTGGAAGT
>SKVX01000085.1 GCA_007129225.1 Halomonas sp. | reverse complement strand
CGGCCACGAAGATCTCCTGCACCGCGCGGCTCTGGTTCCCCTTGGCGTCGGTGACGAGCAACGACACCAGGTACGTCCCGGGCTTCTCGTAGAGGTGCCGCGCCGCCACGACGTCGATGGCGGTCGTCCCATCGCCGAACGACCACTCGAGGCGCACGATCTGCCCTTCCGGGTCGGGATGCGTGGAGGTCGACACGAACCCGACTGCATGGGGCGCGACCCCCTCGATCGGGTTCGCCGTGAAGGAGGCAATGGGGAACTGGTCGCGCGTCTCCTCCGGTGTGACGGTGATCGCGACTTGGGCCTGGCTCGACGCGCCGCGGTCGTCGGTCACGGTCAGGGTGACGGTGTAGGAGCCTGGCTCGTCGAAGGTATGGTCGGCCTCCTGACCGTCGGCCGTGGCGCCGTCACCGAAGTCCCACGTGGTGGAGACGATCGTCCCGTCGGGATCGGTGGAGGTCGAGGCGAACGTCGCGATCAGTGGTGCCGGACCGGCCGTCGGACTCGCCTTGATGCTGGCGACGGGCGGCTGGTTGACCTCCGCCGCCGTGACGGTGATCGTTGCCTGCGCTTGCGCCGAGGCGCCCGCGTCGTCGGTGACGGTCAACGTGACGGTGTAAACGCCCGCCTCCTCGTAGACGTGCTCGACTCCGCCGCCTTCGGCCGCGTTCCCGTCACCGAGGTCCCAGTCATGGCTGACGATGACGCCATCGGGGTCGCTCGAGGTCGACTCGAAGGTCACGCTCAGCGGCGCGGTGCCGGTCGCCGTGGAGACGGTGAACGACGCCTGAGGCGGCTGGTTGTCGACGCCCCGCTCCTGCAGGATCACCAGCGTCACGAACGTCGAGACGCCGTCGTCGCGCCGCGTCGCGCGGAGCGCGACCTGATAGCCGCCACCGGCGGCGTAGGTGTGCGAGGACGTCGGGCCCGAACTCGTACGTCCGTCGCCGAAGTCCCATGCGTAGCTCGCGTAGTCGCCCGTGAGGGTCGAGGCGTCGACCGTGACGTGGAGCCCCTCGATCGTCGTCCTGAACGTCTCGCTCGTGACGACGGGCACCACCTCGGGGGCGGTCGCGCAGGCGGCGAGGACGAGGCCGCAGAGCAGGGCGGTCCATCTCGTGGTGCTGGGCATGAGTCTCTCCTCCGTGTCGATGGGATGCATGATGACGAGCGCTACTCGAACGTGATGGTCGGGACGTCGAGGATCCGCGTGTCGGGGTAGAAGGGCATTCGCCAGAGGATCTTCTCGAGTCCCAGCCCGATGATCTGAAGGTTGTTGTTCAGGTCGGTCTTGTCTTCCTCGATGTACCCGCCGTTGATCCAGCCCCTCGCGATCAGGAGGCTCGGATCGCTCCAGATCCCCACATCGGTGAAGGAACCCCATTCGCCCAAGGTGCTCTGGAACAGTTCTGGAGCCCTGATCCCGTGGAAGATGGACACCACGAGGTTCTGTGCCAGGTTGCCGATGTGAACGTCGGCGATGTACGGGACTCCAGCGTCGGACATACGGATGTCGATCGCGATGAAGATCACCTCGATGGAGCTCGTGACGTTCTCCCGTGCCTCGACCAATCCCGCGTCCGTCTTGATGGTGATGGGGGTGCCGTCGTAGGCCGTGGCTCCCCCGTAGAGGATGGCATTGGCGCGAGTCTGGTCCCGGAACTGGATCCCCTCCGCCGTCGCTTTGAAGCCGGGGTCGAGGAAGGGATAGGCGATACCTTGCACGAAGCCGAAGTTCTGCGACTCGAACTCGAGCGGCGAGAGGGCTCGGAACGCCTGAGTGGTGGATAAGCCGGGGAACAGGTCGCCGGTCTCGAGGCCATCGATCACGCCGGTGTTGCCCACGTCGTAGAACCCCAGGAAGCTCGAGAAGTCGATGGTGCGTCTGAACTGTCCGTTGGCGAAGCCGAGCCGTGGGTAGTCGATGTTGTCGGTGGCGAGGGTAGCTGAGAAGTAGAACGCTCCGGGGTCGAGGAGGATATCGACCACCACGTTGATCCAGGTGTCGCTCTCGTCGACCGCTGCGATCACCACCGTCAGTGGACCGGCGAACTCGAAGGTGATCGACCTGGTATCGAGCGCCAGCGGCGTTACCGAGGCCTGCGTCAGCGTCTGGAAGTAGTGGCCGACGAGCTCCGTCTGATGCCGGCTTAGGCGATCGGCGTTGGCGTAGTCCCACGTGATCACGATCTGTTCGCCCAAGGTCGCCCGCGTGGTGTTGACCATCACGTTGATGATTCGCAGATCCCGAGGCGGTTGGGGTGTGAAGATGCCGGTATCGCACGCGACGAGTATCAGCGCCGCGAGCACGGCCGTAAGGAGCAGTCGGACGCGGGTGCAATGAACGGACGAACTTCTCGAGTTGGGTGCCATCATGAGCCTCCTGGAGAGAGACTAGAGAGCGCCCCGTTACGCGAGCGTCACACGGATCCCGCGCCGGAGACTCGAACGTTTGGCCCGCCGTGCCCGTTGCGGCTCGCGCGGCCACGCGCCCCCCTATCTTCGTGTGAGGAGGTCGTGCCATGGCACAGGAGAAGGGTCAACCACCGCAGCAGCAGCATCGGCAGCCGGGCATCGAGAGCGAGATGACGCCGCGACCGGCGTACATGGGTCCCGCGTACGCGGGATCGGGCAAGCTCGCGGGCAAGGTGGCGCTGATCACCGGGGGCGACAGCGGCATCGGCCGCTCCGTCGCGGTGCACTTCGCGCGCGAGGGCGCCGACGTGGCGATCGTCTACCTCG
>SKVX01000491.1 GCA_007129225.1 Halomonas sp. | reverse complement strand
CAACATTAAAGCCGCCGGGCTGGCGGTGTTAGCCCTTGGAGAGAATGTCAGTGGCATGGAGCTAGCCTCCGTGTCCGGTTCTCGGTGAATTGGGAATCCTCGTCCTTCAGGGCGAGGAGCAATCAACGCATAGAGCAAGAACACCAGCGCCAGCGGGACATAGAGCGCGGCTACCGAGTCCACCTCATCGACCCGCCCGAGGGCGGCAAGCTGCTGGCTCCCGGTCGCGGCGCCGTGCTGAGCTTGCGCGGGCGTTTGACCCGGCTGTGCCGCTGTCCGGCCTTCGGGCAGCGGCCGACAGGTCATCACCAAAAAGGGGACGATCGACACTGGCAAAAACCAGAAAAAGCCCCCATGATGTACCTGTCGCAATCGCCCATTGGAGCATCATGAGTACGGCATATCGCACGACAGGCGCGGACCTTCTCGACCCTCCGCGAAGTTGCCCTGGCCTCGACGTCAGGGATCTGGAAAAACGCACACGCCTCATGCGCATCGTGACTCGGCTGATCGCCGTATCCGACCTGGGTTGCCGCGAGATCGCTCGCCGAGCCGGGTTACCGACACAGAAGATCAGCGACCTGCTGGCCGGGCGCCTGGAGCACCTTTCCCTGGATGAGCTGCGACTTCTCTATCGCACCATCAATCCGGAAGGCGCCCCGCACTAGCCTCGTCCTACCCGAACGCACTCCGCAATGCCCGGTCACACGACCGGGCGTTGTCGTCTATGCCCATAGAGTGGATACGGATGCGCGTCGGATGAACCAGCGATTCAGCCACTCGCCGACAGTCAGTCATTCGATAGGTAGTGCACGCTGAACAGTCCCTCGGCGTCGCTCCAGACCGCATCCGGCCGATAGCCGGCACGCCGGGCCAAGGCCTGGAACCCTTCGCGGCTGTACTTGCAGGAATTCTCGGTATGCAGCGCCTCGCCTGGTGCAAACGCGAAGCGGTGTTGGTCGACGACCAGCGTCTGACGGCACTCGCTGACCAGGTGCATCTCGATGCGGGAGGCCGCTTCGTTGAAGAAAGACAGATGACGGAAACCGTCCACTTCCACCGAGGCCCCCAGCTCCCGGCGCATGCGCTCCAGCAGGTTGAGATTGAAGGCCGCCGTGACCCCGGCGGCATCGTTGTAGGCGGCCTCGAGGATGTCGTGATCCTTGATCAGGTCGACGCCGATCAGCACCCCGCTGGCCGGGGGCAGGGCGCGGCGAAGTCGGGCAAGAAAGGCTTCGGCCTCGGCCGGCGAAAAGTTGCCGATGCTCGAGCCGGGAAAGAAGGCTACCACCCGCCGCCCCTCGACTCCCGGCGGCAAGCGCAAACGCTCGGAAAAGTCCGCCCAGGCGGCATGCACCTCGAGCCACGGGTAGTCGGCCGCCAGGCGGCGGGTGCTCCGGAGCAGGAAGTCGCGGGAGATATCCACCCCCAGGTAGCGGCTCGGTCGCATGGCCTCGAGCAGCAGTCGCACCTTGTGGCTGGCGCCACTTCCCAGTTCCACCAGCAGCGACTCCGGCCCGACCAGCGCTGCGATCTCCTCGGCGGCCTCGGCCAGGATGCCCTCCTCGGTACGGGTCAGGTAGTACTCGGGCTGGTGACAGATCGACTCGAACAACAGGGAGCCCCGTTCATCGTAGAAGTACTTGGGCGACAAGGCCTTTGGGAAGCGGGCAAGCCCGGCGATCACGTCGTCGCGAAACGACGGCCCCGTCTCGTCGGCATGCTGGTCGTGAAAACGCACTGCAGTGGACATCGCTTACCCTCGCTGACGAACGATTCTGGCAGGTTCGACAATACGCCGATCTGCGGAATGGCGTCGTACCATCGATTTGCCTTTAGACTGTGGCGGCAACGTCGACGTCTCATCAATCTAGAGCGAGCCTGACCATGCAGCAACCGCAGCAGCCCCTGGGGTTACAAGCGCTACGGGATATCGTCCTTGTCGGCGGTGGTCACACCCATGTGGGAGTGCTGAAGCGCTTCGCCATGAAACCCGAGCCCGGCGTCAGGCTCACCATGATCTGCCGCGACACCCATACCCCCTACTCGGGCATGCTGCCGGGCTATGTCGCCGGACACTACGCCTACGACGACGTTCATATCGACCTGCGCCGGCTGGCGGAGTATGCCGGGGCACGCTTCTTCAGCGACGAGGTTATCGGCATCGACCAGGCGACGCAGACCGTCCTCTGCCGCTCACGCCCTCCGGTGCCCTACGACTGGATGTCGATCAATATCGGCTCGACCCCCAGCGTGAATGCGGTCAGCGGCGCCGGCGAGCATGCCGTCCCGGTCAAGCCGATCCATCAGTTCAATCATCGCTGGCAGGCGCTGCTCGAACGTCTCACGCACCCACACACCGGGCACCACCCCGGCCAGACCCGTGTCGCGGTGGTCGGCGGTGGGGCCGGCGGCGTCGAGCTGCTGCTGGCCATGCAGTATCGGCTGAACAAGGAACTGGCCGACCTGGCCCGGGACCCCAGCGAACTGAATTTTTCTCTCTTCACCCGTGGCGCGCAGATTCTGCCGACCCACAATCCACGCGTGCGCGCCCACTTTGAAGCCACCCTCGAGAAGCGCGGCGTCGAGGTGCACACCGCCACCGAGGTGGTCGCTGTCGAGGCGAGCCGGCTGCAGACCGCCGATGGCAACTGGCACGGCGCCGACGAGATCGTCTGGGTCACCCACGCCGGCGGCGCCGCCTGGCTGCGCGATACCCACCTGACACTCGACGACGACGGTTTCAT
>SKVX01000524.1 GCA_007129225.1 Halomonas sp. | reverse complement strand
CGCTGGTGCCTCATCTGCACGGGCCGCCAGCGCCGCTTCCAGTGCGCTCATCTGCTGTTCCAACGCCTCGACGCGAATGCGGGTGCGCTGCATGACGTCCATGAGGATGTCGAAATCCTCTCGCGACACCAGGTCCAGGCGATCGAAGGCTCCGCGCACGACCTGCTGGACGCCCTTGTGGATCTCCTCGGGCGCCTGGGAGGCACCCTGCAGTCGCTCGCCCAGTTGCTGGGCCAGCCGGCTGATGGGATCTTGACTCGCCATGGTTCTCTCTCCAACGAAATGGGTTTGCCTACAGGATACGCATCACCCTTGAGTCGCGCATTCCCCTTCGCCGCCCCATGGCGAAGCAGCTGCACCATAACCCGGCGCCATAATGGTGCAGCGCACTTTGCCAAGCCTGCAAAATGTGTGCGAAGTCTCCAAGAATGAAATTGTAACAATATGAAATATATTGACTTTATCTCAAACCGGCACACATATCGCTTGGCAAGCGTAACCCATCCGACGGTCGAATACCGTCGCACCACCCAAGCCGGGAGATTCGAGATGAAGCTCATCACCGCCATCATCAAGCCATTCAAGCTGGACGACGTCCGTGAGGCGCTTGCCGACAACGGAGTCCAGGGGATTACCGTCACCGAAGTGAAGGGCTTCGGTCGTCAGAAAGGACATACCGAGCTCTATCGCGGTGCCGAGTACGTGGTCGACTTCCTGCCCAAGGTTAAGGTCGAGGTGGCCGTGGACGACTCCCGCCTCGAAGGGGTGCTGGAGGCCATCTGCAGTGCCGCCAACAGCGGCAAGATCGGCGACGGCAAGGTCTTCGTCACCCCGCTGGAAGACGTGATTCGCATTCGTACCGGTGAGCGCGGCGCCGACGCCGTGTAATGCCTGCTGGCTAAAAAATAGTTATTTCCTAGGGCTCTGGAGAGATTCCAATGATTGAACTGGCAGAGTTGAGTTACGCGCTCGACACCTTCTATTTCCTGATCTGTGGCGTGCTCGTGATGTGGATGGCCGCCGGCTTCTCGATGCTCGAGGCCGGCCTGGTACGCTCCAAGAACACCGCCGAGATCCTGACCAAGAACATCGCCCTGTTCGCCATCGCCTGCACCATGTACCTGCTGGTGGGCTATACCATCATGTACTCGGGCAACGAAGGCGGCATCCTGCCCAACCTCGGCTTCCTGATCGGCGGCGAGAACAGCGTGGCGGCCGTTACCGCCGGTGGCGACGATGCACCCTACTATTCGATGCGCGCCGACTTTTTCTTCCAGGTGGTATTCGTGGCCACCGCCATGTCCATCGTCTCCGGTGCCGTCGCCGAGCGCATGAAGCTGTGGGCCTTCCTCGCCTTCGCCGTGGTGATGACCGGTGTCATCTACCCGGTGTCCGGCTACTGGACCTGGGGTGGCGGCTGGCTGGACGGTTTGGGCTTCTCCGACTTTGCCGGCTCCGGCATCGTACATATGGCCGGTGCCGCCGCTGCCCTGGCCGGGGTGCTGGTTCTCGGTCCGCGCAAGGGAAAGTACGGCAAGGACGGCAGCATCCACGCCATTCCCGGCGCCAACCTTCCGCTGGCCACGCTGGGCACCTTCATCCTCTGGATGGGCTGGTTCGGCTTCAACGGTGGCTCGGAGCTGAAGCTCTCCGACGTGGCCTCTGCCAACAACGTGGCCCAGGTACTGGTCAACACCAACGCCGCCGCCGCCGGCGGGGTGATCACCGCGCTGATCCTGGCCAAGGTATGGTTCCGCAAGGCCGACCTGACTATGGCCCTCAACGGCGCCCTGGCCGGCCTGGTGGCCATCACCGCCGAGCCGCTGGCACCGACGGCGCTGGGCGCCACCCTGATCGGTGCCGTGGGCGGCGCTATCGTTGTGGCCGCCATCGTCGGCCTCGACAAGCTGAAGATCGATGACCCCGTCGGCGCCATCTCCGTTCACGGTGTCGTCGGCATCTGGGGACTGCTGGCCGTACCGCTCACCAACGGCGACGCCAGCTTCGGCCCTCAGATTATTGGTGGCCTGTCCATCTTCCTGTGGGTCTTCCTTGCCAGCCTGGCTGTCTGGCTGATCCTCAAGGCCGTCATGGGCATTCGGGTCAGCGAAGAAGAAGAGTACGAGGGCGTCGACCTTGCCGAGTGCGGCATGGAGGCCTACCCCGAGTTCAGCATCCCCAACAAGTGACGACGCCCACCCTTTGAGCTGGCGTGCTGCACCTGGCCCCCTTCCTAGGGGGCTTTTTTCTTCCAGCAGCTCGCGGTGTATGCTTGAACCCAACGAGACCCTACACTACGTCGGGCTGCACCCAGCGAGCCCAACCTGGATTATGAGGAAAAGACCATGAAACTGGTGACCGCCATCATCAAGCCGTTCAAGCTAGACGACGTTCGCGAATCGCTCTCAGAAATCGGCGTTCAGGGCATCACCGTGACCGAGGTGAAGGGCTTCGGCCGCCAGAAGGGCCACACCGAGCTTTACCGGGGTGCCGAGTACGTGGTCGATTTCCTGCCCAAGGTGAAGGTCGAGATTGCCGTGGATGACGAGATGTCCGAGAAGGTCATCGATGCCATCACCCAGGTCGCCAACACGGGCAAGATCGGCGACGGCAAGATCTTCATCACCCCGCTGGAACAGGTGATTCGCATCCGCACCGGCGAAACCGGCAAGGATGCAGTGTAGTAGGACACGATTGGCGGCGCCGAAACAGCCGCAGGCGGCCAGAGAAAACGGTTCATCGCAGACTG
>SKVX01000452.1 GCA_007129225.1 Halomonas sp. | reverse complement strand
TTTTGTATGACAAGTATCCTCGCTATTTGAGCTCCGGGACCAGGCCTGCGAGGAGGCGCTGTAAATACATCCCTGTACGCTACCGACGCCCTGCTTCGCTCTCGCGTCCCGCTCCGCTTGCAGGACCGGTGCTGGCCATCCATGGCCAGCCCGTTCGAAGCAGTGCTTCTCACCCCTGGCGTAGGACCTCCTCTTCGCCCTGCCCTCGGCGCCTCTCGTACATCGCTCAGGCCAGCTCCGCGCGATTGCAGAAGGCAACGAGCGCCCGCGTCAGGTATTCCACGTCCTGGGCGCCGGCGGTCTCGCGAATCGAGTGCATGGCCCACTGGGGGACGCCCACGTCCAGCGTCGGCACACCCAGTTCGGTGGCGGTAATCGGCCCGATGGTACTGCCACAGCCCATGTCGGCGCGGGTAGCAAATACCTGGACCGGAACCCCGGCCTCGCGGCACAGGTCGCGGAACAGCGCCGAGGTGGCACTGTTCGTGGCATAGCGCTGGTTGGCATTGACCTTGATCACCGGTCCGCCGTTCAGGGCCGGCCCATGGGCCGCATCGTGCTTGTCGGTGAAGTTGGGGTGCAGGGCATGGGCGTTGTCGCAGGAGATCATGCGCGAGGCCTGGATCAGCCGGATAAAACCCTCGTCGCCCACCTCGCCGAGTTGGGCATTGACGCGCCGCAGGACATCGCCCAGGAAAGGACCCTGAGCCCCGCAGGCGCTGGCGCTGCCGACCTCCTCGTGATCGTTGGAAACCAGCACGACACCTTGGGCCCCATCCGATTCGAGCAGCGCCTCCAGGCCGATGAAACAGGAGAGCAGGTTATCGAGCCGGGCACTGGCGATCAGTTCGCCCTTCACCCCCACCCGTGCCGGCGGCTGGGTATCGAAGAGCGCCAGTTCGAAGTCGAGAATCTCGGCGTCCCCGACGTCGTGCTGGGCATCGAGCCACTCCAGCAGCAGCCGCGTGAAGTCGGCCTTGTCGCCCCCCTGGAGGAAGACCGGCGCCATCTGTGTCTGGGCGTTCAGTTCGCGTCCATTGTTGGCTTCACGATCCAGGTGGATCGCCAGGCTGGGAATGGTTGCCACGGGGCGTTCCACGTGCAACAGCCGCCCCTCCAGCCGGCCATCTGGCTGGCGCAGATGGACACGTCCCGCCAGGCCCAGGTCACGATCGAACCAGGGAGCCAGTAACGCTCCGCCATAGAGCTCGACACCCAGCTGCAGCCAGCCGGCCGATGAGGTCTGGGCGGCACTGGGCTTGAGCCGCAGCCCGGGACTATCGGTATGGGCCCCGATCATGCGCAGGTCGTCGAGCCCCTCCCGGGGCAGCTGCATGGCAATGATGGAGGAGTCGTTGCGGGTGACATAGAACCGCTCCCCGGCCGTCAATTCCCAGGGGTGTGCTTCATGCAGTCGACGGAAACCTGCGGCCTCGAGCCGCTCGGCCATGACCGATACGGCGTGCCAGGGAGTGGGCGAGCGTTGCAGAAAGTCAAGCAGACGCTCAAGACGGGCTTCCTGAGACATGAGAATCCTCTTCAGGGGGTCTGTGGTTGGCGAGACAGCTGCTACAATACCGCATCGTCCTTTGCAACTCGCAAGCCTTGCGCGTGTCTAGGAAGGAAGTTTACACGAAATCGGGAGTGCTTCATTGATGAGCCTGCTAGCCGTTATTCGGCACTCAGCCATACTGCTGGCCCTTGTATTGCTGACCGGCAATGTGGCGCTGGCGCAGATCCAGCCCAGCGAATCCCAGCGCCAGGCCGCGGTAGAGGTGGCTGAATCACTGCGCTATGGCCACTATGCCGATGCGAGCCTTGACGATGAGTGGTCACGACTGGCCTTTGAGCGCTATCTCGATGTTCTCGATGGACAGCGTGCCTTCCTCCTCGGCAGCGATGTCGATGACTTTCGTCACCTCGAGGAGCGCATCGATGACATGATCTTCGAGGGCGAACTCGCCCCCGCCTATGAGCTCTATCAGCGCTATCACGATCGAGCCGAAACGCGCTTCGAGTGGCTACTGGACAAGATCGACGAGGGACTCGGCTACACTTACGAGACCGACATGCGTCTCGAGCTCGATCGCCGCGAAGCACCCTGGGCCGAGAGCCAGGAGGAACTGGACGAGCTGTGGCGCAAGCGGCTCAAGAACGCCGCCCTGACCCTGGACATCACCGGCCAGGACGAAGAGCAGGTCGAGACCAACCTGCGCCAGCGCTACGAAGGGCAGCTCTCCCGGCTTCGCCAGACAAATGGTGAAGACGTCTTCGGCCTCTTCATGGCCGCGGTGACCAGCAGCATCGACCCTCATACCGAGTACCTCTCCCCTCGCCAGGGCGAATCCTTCGATATCCAGATGCGCCTGTCGCTGGAGGGTATCGGTGCCATGCTGCAGTCCGACGGTGAGTACGTGAAGGTCTCAAGCCTGGTCCCCGGAGGTCCGGCTGACCGCGCCGGGGTTCTGGAACCGGCCGACCGCATCATTGGGGTGGGCCAGGAGGATGGCGAAGAGATCGTCAATGTCGTGGGAATGCGCCTGGACGAGGTCGTGGACCTTATCCGTGGCCCCAAGGGTACCGTGGTACGACTGGAAGTAGTCCCAGCTGAAGCCATGGACATGACCCGCTCCCACGAGGTTGAAATCACTCGCGACACCGTCGATCTCGAAGACCAGGCCGCCAAGGGGGAAATCATCAAGGTGGAGCGTGACGACGGCACCCAGCGTATCGGCGTTATCAAGATCCCCA